>JANDJC010000021.1 GCA_024331045.1 Nitrospira sp. | reverse complement strand
AGCTCTAGCTCGCTAGATGCCTTGGTTCAACTAGTCCGGCATCCGGAGCCGAATGCCAAAATTGTGCGTTGCACCATCAATCTGCGCGCAATCGCATGTTCCGCAGGTTTGTCTGCTGCCGGTGCCCCAAGCAATTGCCCCCTTGCGTGGGGGCAGGAGGGCATGCTACGTCGGTATTCCCTGTGGGGGTAGTTGGGGAACACCGAGGGCTCCTCCCTTGATACAAAAGTTCAGGAAGTTCATCATGGTTGACTGGTACCAGTGCTCGCCGCCTTAATAAGCGCCTCCGTGCCTGGAAGGTCAGAGGGAACTGCTGGGGCTGGCTGCTTCACTGCCCCAGTCCCTGTGCGACCGGGGTTTGCAGACCGCCATCCTTGCCGGTGATGTACTCGGGGGCCCCGTCGAGGATAGGGCGAGATAGATCCGACCTCCTCGCTCAACAAGCATCATGGTCATTATGGCATGACTCCACCTCGTGGTGGGGAGCTTGCTGGAGAGGGCTTGCAGCTTGCCCGCAAACGCGGGTCCGGCGTCACGAGCCATGTCTCCTCTCGCAAGACTCGTTGGATTCTCTTTTTCTTGACCACCGTTGATCCACGCACCACCTTGGATCCCGATCCGTTAATAGTCCCAGAAGGGGCACTCAGCCTTCAGCATGCGACTTCGCTGAACAATCGGCTCGTGACACTGCGCCATCCTAGCGGAGGGGCGGAGGATGTGGTGTCTCATGGTTAGACCTCTCTAGTTTCGTTGAGCCTAAGGAATAGCAACCATCGTCTTGAGTGGCATTCGCCTCAGGCAGCAGGACCTCTCGCAGGGTTCATACAGACCCCCCAAAGGCGGGGGAGCCTTGGCGACGAATTGGTCACGCCAGGGGCCTACAGGAATGGCGGCTCTGGTCGTCCTAGCAGAGGGCTGTCACTAGGGCACCCCTGAGACTTCAAGTATAATGGGCCTTCGTTTGGGACATCCTTCTTCCACCGCTTCCGAACTGAGCCCTCTCGTTGAGCAGCCACAGCCGACGTCGGCCTAAGGACCTTGCCGATGAGGACACCACTATAAACTCTCCTAGCGGTTAAGGTGAGGCTCTAGGTGTCAGCATCACTCGGTCTTTAATCTCACTGAACAGGCTACGAACCCAGCGGGAGCTCATCCATTGCGGGTGAAACAGCCAGGACGATTAGCCGGTGCAGATAGATGCAGCGAGAGTGTCAAAATTCTCAAGAAGCAGATGTTGTCGAAAGGCCGCAAATGAAAGCAAGTAGGGGTCTGAATTCAGCTCGCCCAGCGAACGCCTATTGCACGACAGCCAGCAGGAGCCCCTGGGACACTCAGTCGCTGCAAGGCCTATTTTTCTCCTGAGGGTTGTCCAGATCGCAAGGCGCTCGCTGTCCTTCCCATCGTGAACCATTACCTTCTGGCCCAGTCGCCACCAGAAGCACGGAGGCTCGACGGCGTGAATCGGGCTACGTGGTGTTTATGCCCCTGACCCCCACAGCGATCCACATGATACGAAAGCCTCCCCATACGGCGGTTCAGAAAAGTACCCTCCCTTTTATTATTGTTTGATGGACAGGAGATGTGGAGGGATAGCTCCGGCTCGCAGATTATTCTTCTTCAAGAGGGGGAAAAGCGGTGGTCTACGAGGGTGATATTTATTCGGACAAAACCATCCCCTGCGAGAGGCAAGCGCCACTATGCGCGCAAATCTTTATAGGGTGTCACTGGCAGCCGTGGTGTGGTGATGGTACTGCAAGTTTGAGGTAAATTCCGAGCTTACCGTACTCGTCGCGGCATCTTCCGCATATCTCGATAGCCCAATGAGCCCCTGGGGATCAATTGCGGTCTGATGCAGGTCTGGAAAAATTCGTCGCTACCAGCATTGGAGAAACGGCCAAGCTGAGTTTCTTCACAAAGTCGTTCCCGGTCATCCATGGTTTGACACCACTCTAGTCCCCTCTGCCAGTCTCGTTCGTAACGGTGTTTCTGCTCTGTCCGGCCTCGATCTGAACGGTGGTATCTGGAGCCGTTCAGAGCCCTTGCCGTTTCCACGGCTGTGGTTTCTTCATTTTTAAGATACGCACGAAGCAGAAAACATCCCGTTCCACTTAGACGAGCTGGATTCCGTAGATCTTCGCAGGCACCACTGTGTCACATTCGGTGGCAGGATGGAACCGGTTCTCCTCTCCACCAGCCTTTGGCCCTACAGAACTTAGTAGGCCAAGAGCACCCTATGTCATACCAAATGCCATGGACCGTTAGGCTCACTTGACGACCTTCGGAGCCTTGAGTAGAGTTGTAGGTGGCTCAACGAAAAGGAGAGAGGACTCTCAACCGTGTCACAGAATCCAGCGATTCCTTTTGCTGCCCAAGCGATCCCGTTCGATGAATTTTTGGCGACCGGCAAATTGCCGGAAGGATATCTGAGCAGCGAATATATTGCTCAACAGTTTGTCGAACGGTTGGTTCACTATGTCCTGAGCGTACCATCCGGAAGCTACACCATGGCCCAGCTTAGCCAACTCCTCGAACAATTGGATCCCCGAAGTCAGGTGTTCTTCTTCAAGCGCCTCAAGGAAACCAGCCCAGATTGCCTCAAGGATTTCGCCCCTCTCTATTATGGCTTTATGAACGAATTCCACTCGCTCCTTTTCACGTAGCGGGCAAAATACTGTTTGTCGGTTTCTCCTTCTCGTGTATAATAATTGCAAGAAAAGGAGCAATGCAGAATGAACCATTCCCTTCAACGAGCCGTCACCAGTTTTTACAACCTCATCTATGAGGCACAAACGTTTGCCACCGCAATGGCCCGCATTGATACGGCAGAACAAGAACATTATGCGGGAAGAATCGAAGGGCTCAATTGGGTTCTTGATCGGTGCCAACAACTTGAAGATATGGATGCCAATCTTAGCCCTTCCACCCTTCAGCGGGTGCTGGCAGAAGTCAAATCCGATCTTGAACACGAACTCTCTGTCCAACGGCGTGAAAAGGGCAGACGAGCGGACGGCCGTGAAGAAGCTCTCAATTTTGTGGCGGATTACCTTGCAAGCCTGATTACGGCCACGGAAATTGAATCGGCTAAAACAACTGTGTAACGTCCCATTGTCAAAGGAGAGAGGATTCTCTTCGGGGACGACCTCCATCAAATCAACCCAAAAGGAAAGCAACGGAAGCTTGCTCCTATTCCTTGCGAAATCGTTGAGAAAGCTTGGTCAATACACGAGGTGAACGGTTCAGGATCAGCGACCACACCTTGGATTAAGAGGATAAGAGGGAGAGGGGCGAGTGCTGAGGCGAGTAATCCGTATCCTGACCAAGCGATAGCTTCTCTGCCAACAAATCGATTTCTGTGAATGATAATCGATGACGATAGGATTGGGGCGATCCACCTCCTGTCCATCTCCTGTGTTGAAGGTCAAGACCAGGGCAACCTCTCGTGGTCGATAGATAAAGCCTTGCTGATGCCGTGGAGCATTCCGTTGCAACTTGACCTCCTGTAACAATCATTTTTACAATACGGCGCGTGACAATGCGGTCTGATTCACGATTTGGGTTTGCCCCTTACAATCGGCCTGGTCATCGTCCATCTGCTTATGAGCAGGGGGAACAGAATACTGTGCCGTCGATTCGAGAAACTCGACAGCAGGAATCGTACTATCGTTCCTTCAACGCCTCCCTCCTCTATTGCCCAGAGTGCCGAATTGCCACCCCTACGAGAGAGAGATTGTTGCTAATTTTGCCAAGCGGACTTCTCTATGAGTACCGCTGTGCTCAGTGTGGGACTTCAACCGGCTCAAAAACCGAAAACCCACAGGGCAACGTGACAATTCTGCATCCCTAGACAGGGTCACCTATCTCTTGCTGGAGAGTCCTGTCTAGACAGGTGCCCACATCATCGTTGCTCAGCGGCGCATCAAGGCCTCAGCGAGGGGGGATAAGGAAGATGAAAAGCAGCCATGTAGGCTAACAATCCTTGCCTTAAGAGAGACGGCTTGGTCTCACAACGTGGCCGCTGATCACGAAAGCCATTTCACGATCTATACAAGACTCAGGCAATCCATCACGCGATAGGTGTTTCGGGACAGGTACGAGGTGGAGAACAGAACGGAAGAGCCGACGGTCATCCAGAGGCTCTGGATGGCGGCTCTTCAATTGGCTGCGAAAACACCGTTGCTGTCAAGGGAGTCGTTTGACCAAAATCCATTGATTCATCATGGGAGGGATCTTTTCCGCTTAAGTACGGAGTAACATTCCTCCAACCGCTCCATGCCACTCCCCTCATGATCACTAGGACCGGCCGGTGTCAAAACCAGTCCGGTCCCAAAACGATCGACGGATTACGCGAGCGGATCAATCGGAATACCTTCTTCAATCAGCAGAACTGGGATGTCATCGATGATCGGATACAAAATCTTTCCGTCCGCTCGAAGCAGCCCCCCGCTTAAGGAGTCCGAGATCACTTGTTCCGCTCGGTTCTTGATTTTCCCTTCCCGAATCTGATCGTTCAGCCTTCTGACCAATGAGTCATCCGCGACAGTGAGAGGCTGCTTGGTCTCCGGGCAGCATAAGATGGCGAGCAATTCCGCGTCGATCGGCACTGGTAGCTCCTCCCTTAAATAAATCTATGAATACCAACAGCCTGGTAGTGGCGGTCGCTCTTCATCGCTGCTGGGAAATGACCGCGCAAATTCCTTTCAGTGGTGAAGTTTGCTAAACTAGCGATGACGTGATTGCGCAACAACGTTGAGCATTCCCACGCCCTGCCCATGATGCACGCGCTCTCAAAGACGTTTCTTTCTGGTCTCGTGTTCCTCATCCCGACCGGGGCTACCATTTTAATTCTTCTCACCCTGTTTGGCACCCTCGACAGCATCATTGGTAGCCATATCGGTGATCCGCCTGCTGGTCTGGGTTTGCTGTTGCTTATGGGGATTCTCATTGTTGCTGGGATCCTAGCAGATCACATGATCGGAAAAAACCTGCTTGGCCAACTCGAACAACGTCTCGAACGGATCCCGGTGGTCCAGACCATCTATATGACGCTCAAGGGAATGACCGACATTGTCAATTTTAAGACCCGCTTCGGCCACAGCAAAGTTGTCGCGTTCCCCTTTCCTCGCAACGGCCTCTGGGCGCTAGGATTCGTGATGGGCTCAGCGCCTCCCTCTCTACAAGTCATCCCCTCAGCGAGGCTTTACATGGTCTTTGTCCCCACCGCGATCCATCCCTTCACCGGCTATTTGGCTTTTATTCCTGAGCGGGACCTCGTGCCCCTCAACCTTCTTCCCGAAGATGCGATGAAGATGGAATTCTCCGCCGGATTTTACCAGCCCCGAAAGGGCTGGTTAAGTCGTCCGTCTCTGCCTCTTGATCCATGAATGGTCAACCAAGAATTCGAGTACGAGGGGCGAAGCGCGCCGACGTGGACTCGCTGGTCACCTTCAGCCTTGCCATGGCATGGGAAACTGAGCGGCGGAACCTTGATGAGGCAAGGCTCCGCCGCGGCATTCTCGCCGTTCTCTCCAACCCTCATCGGGGATCGTTTATACTTGCCGAAGTAATGGAGCCAAACAGGCACTGCATCGTGGGGCAGTTGATGTTGACCTTCGAATGGAGCGACTGGCGAAACGGCGTCTTCTGGTGGGTGCAAAGCGTGTATGTGGAACCGGCGTGGAGGCGGCGGGGAATCTATCGAAGCTTGTATCAACATGTGCTCGGAAAGGCGAAGAGTGATCCAACCGTCTGTGGGATCAGGTTGTATGTGGCGCGAGGGAATCGCATCGCCCAGACAGTGTATCGGCGTGTAGGGCTCATCAAAACCAACTATATCGTTTACGAGCAGGATTTTGTGCTCGATACGGTCACCTCATGAAGCATGCGTCCAGGGCCAAAGGAGATAGCATGATTGTCCGAGGGGCGGGAGTGTTGCTGGTCGTGCTTGCGCTCATGGTCTCAGGCTGTGTGATCAGCCGCGGTCGGGTCGGCAATCCCATTGACGAAACGAAGCTGCGACAAATCCACAAGGGTGTCACGCACCGAACGCAAGTCGTGGAACTGTTGGGAGCCCCTGATCGTATCAATCAGGCGCCGGACCGAGATATCTTCCAGTACTATTACTATGACGCAAAGTCACCGGCTTTGATCCTGCTTGCGTTTAATCTTCTCACCCTCAATGTGAAGAGCGACAACCTCTACGTCTTTCTAGACAAGCAAGGCATCGTCCAAGACATCATGTATGGTAAGAGGACGGATCAGGTTGATTTCTCCCTGCGTCCTTGGGGACCCTAACTGTGCGATCTTTCACGGGGATAACAACGATCCTTCTGGGAATCTTCTGTTTCGTCCTCTTCGTGGGCTGCGCCGTCAGAAGGGTGGCGTTCAATGATCCCATTACGGCTCGGGAGTTGGCGTTCGTTCGTCTCGGCGAGACAACCCTCCAGGAGGTAGTAGAGCGGCTGGGCGCTCCAGAGGATATTGCGCTGGATGCTGATCAGCTAGTGGCCGACTTTCAATGGAGCACGACCCGCTCAGCCTCTCTCAATCTGGGGTATCTGTTCCGGCTCATCTCGCCGGTTTCACCCACCTTCACCCTCTCTGGGACGGGAATCAACATTGAACATGTCCAGTTTGTCTGTGACAAGAACCTCGTGGTCCAGTCCTACTTGTTTGGGAGGGCCGATCAACATGCCCTAATCGAATTCTGGCCGTTTTAGTCCTCCCCGGTGGCGTAAGCGTGTGGTCGGCATTTGGGCATTTGTTGGTTTTCGGGCGATCCCTCTGCGCTATAATGCGTCTATGATGATGGACACTTCCGACGGTCGATCTCCTTGCCCTCCGGAGCTCTCGTCCTCCTATATCCCGGCGCTGGAGGACACCGAGTTTCTTCGACGTGACGAGCTGCGTCCCATCCGCATCGGGCTTGAGCTACTCAAAGCCGAGTTGATTCAGAGAGAAGAAGGTATCCGCTCGACGATCGTCGTCTTTGGCAGCGCGAGGATCCACGAGCCAGCTGTCATGAAAGAGGCGCTGGCACGGGCTGAAGAACAGTTGGCTCGATCGCCAGATGATCCGCAGGTGCGCAAACAGGTGCTCATAGCCAAACGCCAGTACGAGCTGTCTAAGTATTACGATGTCGCGCGAGAATTCGGGCGCATCGTCTCCTCGACCTGTCAGATCAACGGACGATGTGATTATGTGGTGGTCACGGGCGGGGGGCCGGGGATCATGGAGGCTGCCAACCGTGGCGCAGCTGATGTTTGTGCCAAATCCATCGGTATGAACATCACATTACCTCATGAACAACGGCCGAATCCTTACATTACCCCCCATCTCAGCTTTCAATTTAAGTACTTTGCCATCAGAAAAATGCATTTCCTGCTTCGAGCCAAGGCCCTGGTGGCGTTTCCTGGAGGATTTGGGACCCTTGACGAATTGTTTGAAACCTTGACGCTGCTTCAGACCGGCAAAACCGAGCGAGTCATGGTGGTGCTCGTCGGGAGAGACTTCTGGGAGCAGTTGATTAATTGGCAGTGGCTGGTGGACAACGGCCTCATCGCCGAACACGATCTCGAATTGTTTCAGTACGCCGAGACTGCCCAAGAGGCGTGGGAATTGATTGCCCGCCGGAATGGAGTGCTCCCCCCATGAAATTTTCCTTCCATGGGGCGGCCCGGTCCGTGACAGGTAGCCGGCATCTCATGGAAGGTCCTGGCTTCCGCCTCCTTTTTGATTGCGGGCTCTTTCAAGGACGGAGGGGCGAGAGTTTTCATCATAATCGCCACTTGGGCTTTGATCCCAAGGCGGTGGATGCTGTGCTCCTGTCCCACGCCCACATCGACCATTCGGGCGCCCTGCCGGTTCTGCCGCAACAGGGATTTTCGGGGAAAGTCTATGCGACCAGGGCCACGGTGGATTTAGCGGGCTTGATGCTGGAAGATTCGGCACGGATCCAAGCAAGCGATTGCCGCTATGTGAACAGGCAGGAAAATCGGCGAGGAAGGGCTTGTCTTCGGCCGTTCTATACCAGCAAGGACGTTCGTGCCATTCTTAGGAGATTTCAGGGAGAACGGTATGGCGAGCCGATTCGCATCGCTCCACGGCTCACCGCGACCTTCCACGACGCAGGCCATATTCTCGGCTCGGCGGCTATTCGGGTCAAATATACGGCGCGGGGGAACACGACAACGGTCTTGTTCAGCGGCGATTTAGGTCGAGCTAATCAGCCCATTGTGCGAGACCCAGAACCTCCGCCGGCCTGCGATGTCCTAATCATTGAATCTACATATGGAGACCGGCTGCATGAGGCGTATGGTGAAGAGATCAAGCAAAAAGCCGCTTCCCTGGTTGCCCATGCGAAGCTTCACCGAAGCAAGATTATCGTACCGGCTTTTGCCGTGGGCCGAACCCAGGATCTGGTAATGCGGCTCAAGGAATTGGTCAAGGAAGGACGGATCGACCCCCTTCCCATCTATATTGATTCGCCACTGGCCAGTCAGGCTACGGAGATCTTTCGCCGGCATCCGGACTGTTACGACGACGAGACGCTGAAAACCTTTGCCTTGGGGGATGATCCCTTTGCCTCTCGCTATGTTCATTTTGTATCGTCGCCCGAAGAGAGCAAACAACTGAACAGCATGAAAGGGCCCTGCGTCATTATCTCTTCCTCGGGCATGTGTGAAGGGGGGCGAGTGGTTCACCACCTGAAACATGCCATTGAGGACGAGGCGAACATTATTGTGATTGTTGGCTTTCAAGCCGAACATACGCTGGGAAGGAAACTGGTTGAAGGATGGGACGTGGTTCCTATCTTTGGAGTGCCGACCCCCCGGCGCGCCCAGGTAGTGACATTCAACAGCCTGTCTGCCCATGCTGACCGGAACGATCTCTTGGCCTACGTTCGCGCGATCACTCCAGAGCCCAGTGTCATCTTTGTTGTTCACGGTGAGGAAAAACAGGCGATGTCACTGGCGGCTGCTATTCGAGCGGAACATCCCCGCATCGATGTGCGAATTCCCCACCGGGGGAGCAGCCATGATGTCTAGAGCATTGAAGACTATCTATGAGGTTTGGGACAGAGCTCGCCCCCTTGTTCATCTCGCGGTCTGGTGCCTGTTCCTCGTGACGGTTCTTCTGCCTGCACCAAGCAGTGCTGCGGACGTTCGTCAACGGGCCCGTGAGCTTGGCATCGTCGTGGGGCAGTATGAGCCGGGACCGTTCAACGCCATTACCGACGTGGCCGGCGTGAAGGTTGGTCACCGAACGTTGGTCCGAGGAGAGGGGCCCCTTAAGCCGGGAGAGGGGCCGGTCCGCACCGGTGTCACAGTGGTGATTCCGCGGGAGGATGTGTGGCACAAGAAAGTCCCCGCCGGATTCTTCGTCCTTAACGGCACGGGAGAAATGACCGGCACTGCATGGATCGCTGAATCAGGGTTTCTTGAATATCCTATTGCGCTCACGAATACCCTGAACGTTCCACGGGTGGCCAATGGTGTCATCAGTTGGATGATCGCCCGCTATCCTGCTATTGGAATATCCGACGACACCCTCACGCCGGTGGTTGCCGAGTGTGATGATGGGCGGCTGAATGATATTCAAGGGCGGCATGTCTCGGAAGAGGATGTTATCGCCGCTCTCAATGACGCCAAGAGCGGGCCAGTGGAAGAAGGAGCGGTAGGTGCAGGAACGGGCATGATTGCCTATGGATTCAAAGGGGGCATCGGCACCGCCTCACGCAAGTTGCCAGTACGTGACGGAGGCTATACGGTGGGAGTCCTGGTCAACGCCAACCATGGGCGGCGGCATGAGCTCATAGTCGATGGAGTGCCGGTGGGCCGGCTTTATGGGTCCTCCCAACCACTGGCGGAGAAGCCAGAACGGGGAACGAATGAGGGCTCGATTATCATAATCATTGCGACCGACGCTCCGCTTGACCAACGCCAATTGACCAGGCTGGCCAAACGTGCCACCCTCGGTCTCGCCCGCACCGGTTCGATTGCTCGTCATGGCAGTGGAGATTTCATGCTGGCGTTTTCAACCGCCAACGTCATCCCCCACTACCCGGAGGAACGGACCTATACCCTGACGCACTTAGCAGACGTCTATATGAACCCCTTGCTGGCCGCAACGGTCGAAGCGACGGAAGAAGCGATTCTCAATGCCTTGACCATGGCAACCACTATGGTCGGACGCGATCACTATCGGTCTGAAGCCATCGACCTTGATCGTTTAAAGGCTATGCTGGCTGATGCGAAGCGTCGGTGAGCAGATCTCTCCTCCGAACGACTCTCTTGTCATGGAGAAGAAATCGTCCTCGTATAAAGTATGAAGGGTAAGTCAGGCCTAGAGGAGGGAAGAGATGGGGCTACCCGCCTAAGGGCAGGGCCCTGAAACCAGCAGGCGACCAACTATGGGATGACATCCTCAGCAGGGAAAAACCTCGCCGCAGTCTGGACCTTCGCGACCTTTCAGAACTGAACTGGTCGGGAGCCCTTGTGCGGTAACGGAAGGGACAAAGGAGGCGACTCTACGACCGCAACTTACGGTCAAGTCAACAAGTCAATAGGTGGGGAAGGCAATCAAGTGATGACCTGCCATTGTGATGACGCCGTATGCCTGCTGCCTATCGACAAACGGAACTCGACCTAAATCTAGGCAATAACTCAAGCGCATTTCAGACCCTGGAAACTCTGCTTGGCAACCCGTGACAGGTTTCAGATCAAAGCGGTGGTTAACCGCTTATTTTTGAACTGTTTGCCCACTGTGGTCTGTAGCGCACAGCTGCGAAGTGGGATTCTGCCACGTTCGTCGTGCGTAAATGCATCAGTGTGCTGGCGGAAATTGATAGAAGATGCCGAATGTCAACGATCATCTGAGGTTTCCTCTGGCGCGCTCATCAAAAATCCCCTTCTTCCGAGTGAAGAATCTGTGTGCTGAGATCGACAGCTCTCGATCAAGCCACCTTGCCAATCGTCGTGCCTGCTACTCTTTGAAGAGGCCGCAGTGTCCATCCGGTCCTCGGTAGCGGCGGGCGGTTTTCGATTTGACCAGCCCGGCTTCGAGCTTCTCACGGGACCGATAGCGTTTTCCTGTTATTATTGATAGGGCCGGAATGGTGGAGCAGACCACCCAGAATAACCAATGCGATGATCGGAGTGCCAAAGACTGTATCCCAGGCATCCAGCCTCTGCTCTGATTGCTCGCGCCAAGATAATGGCACTCCACGAGCAAGTTCACGTGCCATTTGGGGATCGATCCAGGCTGGAGCTTGAACTCGAAATGTTCCAACGGATTCTGGAATGGAAACCGCGCCATGGTCAACCGCAGGGCCAATGTTTGGCCCCCTTCGTGTGCACCGCCTAGCAGAACAGGTCATCCAGGCAATCACTGGGTGAGAGTTTCTGCTTGGTCGCCTGTTCCAAAACCATGGCGAGTCCGTCACCCCGTGATAGAGTGGAGCCAGCGACAGTAAGCTTGTGGGCGATCCAGTTGAAGCGTACTCATGCGCCACCTCCGTCCTCGACCACCGCCGTGTAGGGGCACGATCGTGAGCGACGATCTTACCGACGGCCTCGTGGACGGTCTTCCGCTGTGGCGGCCCAGATGCTGGGACAGCGCCGCTGGGTGGAATAAGCTCCAGTACTGGCTCTAGTCCATGACAACGGCGTAGTGAAGCCCTCTCCTATGGGCGCCCCCAAGGTATCGTTCGTGTAGAGTGCATAGGGGATTGCGGTTTTGTCACCATCACAGTCCGACCAACAGACTGCATCGGTCCCAGTAGCGAGATCCCGATTGCGACCAGCGCATGGGCGGCGATACGGTGTCCGGATGCCTGGTGGTGTGAGGGTTCATGGGCACACTACTCAATTGGGCCGCTTGTGGGGGTGCCATGGATCTGCTGGTTGGTGACGGTGGCCATTTACTCCTCCAACCCGGTATTAAGAGATTGGGCGCGCCCGTAACACGAACCGCCGGCAGCGAGAGCGTTTCGCTTCACGGACGTCACCGTGCTCTCCACATTGCCATTTGTCTGAGTCCGAGACGACTGACAAACCCTGGGCATCACACCGCAACATCACATGAAACCGTGAAAGAGGGGTGTCCATTGGGCCCTGCGGTCACGACACCAGAGCACGAACGAAGGGGGAATTGTCATGGAGACAGATGAGAAAGCGCCGCCGATGACCTTGGGATGCGGGAGAGCTGCACCCAAGGTGGCTATGGGAGGAGGACTTCCTCGATGAAGCACGGGGAGGTTTCCATCGATGGAGAATAGACGTCTAAAATACTTTGCAATATCTCCCGCCCTTCAATCTCTCTGATCGCACCGTTCTCATCAGGCGTAGAAGGAGATTTTTATGGGCGGAATATGTCCCCCAAAAACCTTTCTCACGACCAGCGAGGCATCTCTATGATGTGAGGCGTTTAGCCGCAAGATGATGGTGCGCTCCTGTGTTGAGGCTATTGAGGATCGATCTTTGGTGATGCTAAAGTAGTACCCGCTGACGGTCCCTATCAATCATCCTGCTACATTTGGTGTCTCGTCCGATCTCCACCAGATCAGTGAGCGGGGAACAAGTATTTCCGACGAAGATGAAGCACCTGCGCGAATTGGAGAGCCAGAGCGTCTATATCCTGCGGGAGGCGTACAAGCACTTTGATGACCTGGCCATGCTCTGGTCCATGGGCAAAGATTCGACCGCCCTGCTCTGGCTGACCCGCAAAGCGTTTTTTGGGCACGTGCCGTTTCCCTTAGTACACATCGATACGGGCTACGAAATGCCGGAGCTGATCGAATACCGCGATCGACTTTGCCGCGAGTGGCGGTTGAATCTCGTGGTCGGTCAGAATAAAGAGGCGCTGGCCGCCGGCATGGGCCCGGAACGAGGTCGTGTGACCTGCTGCACGGCCATGAAGATCGATGCCCTGAAACGAACCATCGAGAAGTACAAGTGGAAGGCCGTCATTCTGGGGATTCGCGCCGATGAAGAGGGTACTCGCGCGAAGGAGCGGTATTTTTCCCTGCGCGACCAGCACGGCGAGTGGGATTTCCGCGATCAGCCTCCCGAACTGTGGAATCAATTCAACACCAAGTTCCCAGTCGGCTCTCACGTGCGTGTTCATCCGTTGTTAGACTGGACGGAGTTGAATATTTGGGAATATCTGGATCTCGAAGGGGTTCCCCTTCCCAGACTGTATTTTGATCAAGGCAATGGGAAGCGGTATCGCAGTTTGGGCTGTGTGCCGTGCACCAGTACGGTCCCATCCTGCGCCTCCACCATCTCTCAAATCATCTCAGAACTCCGCGTCACCACCATTGCGGAACGAAGCGGCCGCGCACAGGATGAAGGACGAGGCATGGAAACGCTCCGCAAGCTCGGGCATATGTAACTCTATTGTGCTTTATTCGCAGCATGCTCAATGGCACCCCCAATCTCTATTCTCTGCAACAACAATTTCCAAAAGTCGATACCGGCGCAGTCCTGTGACTCAAGCACCGGAGCAGCTAATTGCCATTTAATGGATTTGCCTCATAAGGGAGAGCGCCGGGCACGTGTGTTTACGCACAAGGCGTGCGCATTTGCACTGTCACCGTCTTGTACCAGGAGCTCTGGATCAGCGCAGGTGACTGCTAACGACGATTTTTCCCTTGTTTTGCAGGTATTTTCATTGACACGCGATGAGATGGAAAAATGACTCAATTTGGCCTTCTTCTTGCCCAGTGCTTAGCTCTAGTGATGGGAGAAAGGCTGCGATTGTCAAGAGGTGCTGCGAACCAACAGAGTCCTTCTGACGGTCAGTCGCATTTTTGAAGCCTTAAGCTCGTTCTTCTTTTGCAATGGCACTGCCGATGACACCTCCTGAAATAGAACGAACAGCATCGACAGCCGGGCGTGAACGGGATATGAGAGCGGACGCTCCGGGGGGGCGCGTCCAACCCCTCACGGCATCATATGGATCTGCGGCGTTCCAGATGAAATACGCTGGCCGCGACCTCGCGGCAGGGGTCATCACCGGTATCATGGCCATCCCGCTGTCCGTCGGGATCGCCATGATGTCTGAATACCCTATCAAAGTCGGTCTGGCAACGGTTGCATTCGCCTGTTTTGTGGGCTGGATTAACGCGTGGTTTAGGCCAGGGAACTATATCGGCTGTCCAGGCATTGCGGCCGGACTTGCACCAGTGTTGGCGGTGGGCGTTGAAACGTTCGGTTTGGAGAACATGCCTTTTGCTATATTTCTGACGGCGGTGATGCAAGCCATCATTTGGAAATTCAATTGGCAAAAATACCTTCTGGTGGCAGTCCCGGTGTATTTAGTTGAAGGACTGTTGGCAGGTGTCGGCTTAAAGATCGCGCTCAAGTTTCTTGCCTTCACCTACGAGCTTCCGGCCGAGCTCGAATCTGCGGACTCGTTCTGGAATATCGCGCGCTTCCAGATGATCCTAATCTCTGCGGCCGGATATGCTGGCTTTGTCTATCTGTTCCTTAAGTTCAAGAATTCACAGCCGGCCGTTCCGTACTTTGCGATCATCGTCGCCGGAGTTCTCCTTGCGCAGTTCATCTCAGTGCCTATGCTGTCCGTAGAAGATGTGGCCCTCACCCTCGCGTTGCCGATCCCGCGTAGCATTGACGGTCCATTAACCGTGGCCTCCATGATTGGATTTTCCATCATGCTGGCCATTATCGATGTTATTGAGCAGGTGATGAGCAATGCCGCGATCGAAAAAATAGACCCTCTGAAACGGAAGTGCAACAGCAACAACAGTCTCTTTGCCATCTGGATCGCCAACATGGGATCGAGCTTTTTCGGTGGGATGACCAACCTGGACGGTCTGGCCAAAAGCACGACCAACCGTCTGGCTGGAGCGTACACTAAGTTTTCAGTTCTGATCATTGGTTTTGTTGTGAGCTTTTTCACGTTCAATACCCATTTTCTCGTCTATTTGCCGAAATTTGCACTGGCTATCATTATGATTTTCTCCGGCTGGAAGATGATCGAGGGACTTGTGCACGTGACCCATCATGGTCCCTATGCTATGATTTTAGCTATCCTTTGTGGTCTGCTGGTTTTTAAGGTTGGTATTTTTGAGGGGTTGTTGGCGGCGATGGCGGTGCACGGCATCGTGCATTATATGATGTATGCCAATCTGGAAAAGATGCCCGGACGGGCAATCGTCAAACGGTATATCGATGACCTCAAGAAAAGCGTGAGCGACATTAGCTAGTCGATGAGAAGTCGTCATGAGGACAGGGGTAGGGAAAGAGGGTGAATTGTCATGTTCACGAAAATTATGGCAGCGGTTGATGGAACCGAAACTTCCATGGAGGCTCTGATGGAAGCGAGGCAGATTGCTGCCTCCCAGCACGCGTCGCTACGCATCGTCTATGCCGTCGCTGATTCTGATGAAACTGACGAAAGCTCGGGTCTCAAACTCTTGGAGCGAGCGAAGTCCATGGTTGAAAACGGGCTGACTGTCGACACTCGTCTTGTGCACGCGGAAGCCGAATACGGCTTAAACGGGATTGCCGAAGCCCTCGCCGAAGCTGCCAATGAGTGGCATGCCGATCTGGTCGTGGTGGGAACGGCCAATCGCCGCGGATTAGAGCGATTCGTCATCGGCTCAGTCGCTGAACAGGTGGTATCCAAGGTTGACGCTTCCGTGCTGGTAGTCCGTCCACGACGATCGGCCGATTAACAAATTCCTATTACCCCCGCATCTCCGATTTGGAAAACGCCCGCTCATTCTCAGTTCATGCTTTTCGGGTTTTTGTGCGGGGCGGCTGAAGAGTCTTTCCCTCCACAAGAGAGGCCGCTTCCGGAATGCCTGCTGGCCTTTTCATCGCATCGAGATGCACCGGCGACCTCAAGCAGACAACAGATTGGTCCCACGCGACCGCCCGCCGTAGGAGCGGGGATTTCGTGCCGGCGTTTTCAACAATCAAGATACAGATCGAGCCAACGGCGGAAAGAATGTCTTCTCTTCATGAGGGTGGAGTCGTCGGCTCTGTCGGAAGTTCCGTTACTATCTCGATCGCCCCGCTTTCCACGTGATACAGGGCGCCGACAATGGCAATGCGCTGGTCGTGAACCAGCTTGTCCAGCGTGCGACTATGCCAGCGGAAGGATTCGACCGCCCGCTGCACGTTTTGACGAATGACGGTGTCGAGCAAAGCATCGAACCGGCTCTGTTTTCCCTCTCGCAGGTCCCGCCAGGTGGTTGGGTCGATAGAGGACTGAATATCAGTGACGATGGATCCGAGGTGATCGCATCCCGTGGCCGAAGCGGCGGTCTGAGCGGAGCAAGCCAGTTTGACCGCCGTGGTGACGGCTCCGCAGTGCGTATGGCCCACCACAAGAATCAGCTTGGCTCCGGCGACCGCGCAACCGTACTCCGCGCTGGCCAAGACCTGAGGGCCTATCACGTTCCCCGCGACACGGATGCTGAAAATATCTTCCATCCCCAAATCAAAGATGATCTCGGCGGGGGGTCTTGAATCGATACAGCTCAGCACGACGGCCAATGGATGTTGTCGATCGGCCGTCGCTCGGATCTGACGGACCAGGTCTCTGGTGAGACGACGACCGCTGCGAAACCGCTCGTTGCCGTCTTTCAGGATTTGAAGAACCTGTCGGGGGGTGAGTGATTGCTGAAGCTCACGGGTCGAATAGTCAAGGTATTGAATCTGGTCCTCGAGGTGGTATTTGGCCTTAAACCCGACCAAGCTGACCTCGATATGGCGGGCGGGAGCGGACAGTTCCTTAAAGTCTCGAATCAGGTCGAGCACGTCTGGGTCGATGTAGTCCGTATTGTGAGCGTCGATCAGCACGTGGCTGTTTGCCGGGGCCTCCGACAGCGCCTCAGCGAGAGCCGCGCGATTCAAGAAGCTCACTTGGTTGGTCAGTTCAATGTGCAGGACGTCACCTCCCAGGTGTTTCTCGACAAGGCGCCGCATCGGGTGACGCATGTTGCTGTGGAGAATGAACCCAACGGCTGTCGCCAGGCCGATGAGGATGCCGGTGAGAAGATCACTCAGAACGATGGCGACCACCGTCACCACGAACGGCAGGAACTGGGATCGTCCTTCGTGCCACATCTGTTTGACCAATGTGGGACTGGCGAGTTTGACGCCGGTCACCAGCAGAATCGCCGCCAGGGAAGCAAGAGGGATTCTGTTGAGCCACGTCGGAATAAGCGGAACGGCCACCAGCAACAGGATTCCATGAACGACGGCGGACCGCTTCGTTTTCCCGCCGGCCATTACGTTGACGGAGCTGCGGACGATCACCGATGTGACGGGAAGCCCCCCGATCAACCCGGAGGTGACGTTTCCGATCCCTTGGGCCAGCAGCTCTCGACTTGGTGGGGAGGTGCGTTGTTGGGGGTCAAGTTTGTCCACGGCTTGGATGTTTAAGAGGGTCTCCAGAGACGCAACCACTGCGAGGGTGAGGGCCGCGGTGTACACCGTCGGGTTTCCCCACTGTGAAAAGGCCGGCGGCGACAGGAGGGACAAGAGCCCTCGAAGGTCCTCGGCAATCGGAACTTGGACGAAATGGCTCGACTTGATCAGCCAGGGATCGCCAAGATGCTCAAACCACAGGCCTATCCCAATGCCCAGGATCACCACAACCAAAGGAGCCGGAACCAGCGATTCCTTCAGCGGTTTCCACCTGTCCCACGCCACCAGGACCGCGAGCGACAGCAAGCCGATGACGGAAGCCCCCAATTGAACATCACTGAACAGACCAAGCAACTCGGAAAACGTCGTCTCTTGGTCCGGTTGAAAGAACGACATCTCGCCTTCAGGATCGGTGTCGTGGCCCAGGACGTGGGGGATCTGCTTGAGAATGAGGATAGTACCGATTGCCGCGAGGAGTCCTTTAATGACGCTGGAAGGGAAAAACGCGGCAATGAACCCCATCCTGGCCAGCCCCAGGCCTATTTGAATCAGTCCCGCGACGACCACCGCCAAGAGAAACGTTTCAAACGAGCCGAGTGCGGCGATCTGGGCCGCCACGACGGCCGTCAGGCCGGCCGCCGGTCCACTGATGCTCGTGTGCGACCCGCTCACGACTCCCACGACAATCCCGCCGACGATGCCCGCCAACAGCCCTGACATCAGCGGCGCGCCGGACGCGAGGGCGATTCCCAAACAGAGGGGCAACGCCACAAGGAACACGACAAGCCCCGCCCTCATGTCGGCCGACAACGCGGCTGGAGAGAAGTTGGTCATGGTCGTTTTTCTATCTATCAGTTAGCCTATACCTCTCGCCGCGTCTGGCTCAAGAAACGTGAATGATGATGAGGGAGGCGGCAGGCTTCTGCTCCACTCTTTGTGATTTCATGAAGGAGTCAACAAGTGTAAGGGGGGAGAAGAGACGATCCACGATCGTGGATCGCCAAGAAACTTGCAATTGTAGCGCCCTCTTTGTATGCTCACTCCGGCGCTACAAACGGTTGAAGTGATGAGAGACTATCAAATCGGCGGTGGCCTCAAGCTGCTAACCGCGGTGGAAAAAACCGAAGCGTTTGCCGAATTCCTGAAGACGCGCATGGTCCGGGCGTTGGAAACGGAAGATCCGACCGAACTGCATTACCTTCTTGCCCAGCTCGATGATTATCACTCCTATTTGTGGCGGTATTACCGGAAATTGGCCCAGGAGCGGGCCCAACGTATGGACCCCGGGGTATGAACGAGCCTACGGGACATCGGACCGGCACCCGCAGGTTTGGCCTTCATTCCCCTTCATCAGCGCCGTCGGCATTACGGTTTGCCGCCGCATTATCTAAACGATCGGATGTGGGATCGGCTGCCGGCGAGCTTGTCGATAAGATTCGGTCTCAATTAGCGTCCGCACCCATTGACCTCGCATGCCTCTTCTTCTCGCCGCATCACATCGGGCAGGTTGGAGCATTAACATCGGCAGTCCATCGGCTACTGTCCCCCGCGGTGTTGATTGGGTGCAGCAGTGAGGGAGTCATCGCGGGACTGGAAGAGGTGGAAGCCCTTCCAGGTATCGCGCTCTGGGCTGCCTCCTTGCCGGGGGTGCGACTTGACCCCGTTCATTTTTCATTTTCTTTGACGCAAGATCAGTTCCGGCTACACGAGTGGCCCGAGCCTGTCGAGGCATCATCCGCCTTGCTGCTTGTAGCCGATCCGTTGTCGATGCCGATGCAAGAGGCACTCTCGCTGCTCGCTGAACGGTATCCGGACACGATGGCGATCGGGGGGCTCGCAGGAGGGGGGAGCGACAGGGGTGAGAATCGCTTGATCTTGCAAGGCAGGGTTTTTAGCGATGGGTTGGTCGGGGTCCGGCTTGCTGGTTCTGTGGCCATCCGCCCCGTCATCTCACAAGGATGCAAACTGGTAGGAGAACGGTTTGTGGTCACGAGAGCCCAGCACAACTGTATCTATGAGCTGGGCGGGAGGCCAGCGCTGGATCGACTCCGGGATTTGCTGGAAAGTATGTCAGACGAGGAGCGAGATCAGGCAAGCAATGCCCTCCATATTGGCCTCGCCGTCGATGAATATCGTGATCGGTTTGAGCGGGGAGATTTTCTCATCCGACACCTGATCGGCATTGACCAAGAAACCGGGGCTGTGGTGGTTGGAGAGAAGGTGCACGAAGGCCAAACGGTCCAATTTCAACTGCGGGATGCACAGTCGGGGAGCGAAGACTTACGAGCGTTGCTCGACGCCGATAGAGCACGGCATCGCCACAAGCCTCTGGGAGCGTTGCTCTTTAGTTGTTGTGGGCGAGGGCAGCGGTTCTTTGGCAGCCCCCACCACGATGCCCGCACCGTCGGAGAACAGTTGGGGGGAATTCCTGTTGCGGGGTTTTTTGCTCAGGGAGAGATTGGTCCTGTGGGAAGGCGAAATGTTCTCCACAGTTATACGGCCAGTGTCGCCATCTTTGCTGAGCCGGAGGGCCAAGCCAATGGCGGAGAGGGCTTCACGGTGACATAAACACGCGAGACTCTCGGTCGGGCCCCGAGGGGGAGGAACTCCGTGGGGAGCTCATCGTCGATGAACGATCTGCATCAGACTCCACTCGTGACATATCACCGGGCCGCTGGCGCTAAGCTTGTCCCCTTTGCCGGATGGGAGATGCCCCTTCAATACAGTGGAGTGGTGGACGAATATCAAGCGGTCAGGACCTGCGCGGGGTTGTTTGATGTCAGTCATATGGGACGTATTCTGGTCGGAGGACCATCGGCCGGTCGGTTTTTGCAGTTCGTGACCACGAGCAATGTTGCGGCTCTCTCTCCATGGCAGGCCAAGTATTCGTTGGTCTGTAATCCCGATGGGGGCATCAAGGACGATATCTTCGTCTATCGGATAGGGGATTCCGACGGATATTTGCTGTGTGTGAATGCGTCGAATCGGGAGAAAATTCTGTCGTGGTTTCTGGATCGAGCACGGGAGTTTTCTGGTTGTCTCATTCAAGACCGTTCACGGGAAATTGCCCAAATCGCCTTGCAGGGGCCGGCTAGCAGGGAAATCGTGGTGACGTTGGCAGTGCCAGATGTGGAAAAACTGAAGCTCCGAGAATCGCAATGGGCAACGGTGGATGGTGTGAACTGTCTTATTGCTCGAACCGGGTACACTGGAGAATGGGGGTATGAGTTCTATGTGTTTGGTTCACCTTCTCCGCTGTGGACCGCGTTGCTTGAGCGAGGACGTCCATTTGGGATCAAACCGGCTGGACTCGGCGCGCGCGACCTCCTTCGCTTGGAAATGGGCTACCTTCTGTACGGCAACGATATCGACGAGAACACCACACCGCTGGAAGCAGGAGTGGAATGGGCGGTCGATTTTGACAAGGAGACCTTCATTGGACGGGAGAGCTTGTGGATCCAGAAGCAGACTGGGCCGTCTCGCCGCCTGGTTGGTTTCGAGTTGGGGGAGAAAGGTGTGCCTCGGAGGGGGTGTCCCATTTTGGATCGTGTGGCCGGCCACGTCATCGGCAGAGTGACCAGTGGGAATTTCTCGCCTCTTCTGCAAAAGGGAATCGGGCTAGGATATGTGCCCGCCGCCTCCGCCAGTCCTGGAACTCTTCTCGCCATTGATATCCGTGGGAAAGCCATTCCCGCCATCGTTGTAAAACCACCCTTTTATCGGAAGGGTGTCAGAGTCTGACTGCGCGAATCGATAAAGAGAGGAGCCGCTTTCGAGGGCGACCTCTAATGAGGAGGACCACTGCCGATGACACGAACCATTTACCGAGGCAAAGTTGTCACGTTGAACATCGAACAGGTTCTTCTTCCAAATGGGGAAACCGTTGAACTCGAAACAATTCGCCATCCTGGTGCCGCTGCCGTCGTGCCAATTAAAGACGATGGCAGGGTTGTCTTGGTCCGACAGTTTCGTCATGCGGCTGGGGGGTTCATCTATGAAATCCCTGCTGGAAAGCTTCAACCTGGTGAAGACCCCGTACGCTGTGCCGAGCGGGAGTTGGAAGAAGAGGTCGGCTATCGTGCCTCCTCGTTCACGCTGTTATGTAGCATCTTGACTGCTCCGGGGTTTGCCGACGAAGTCATTCACATATACCAAGCGACGGGGTTGGCCAAAGGGTGTCAGCACTTGGATCGTGACGAAGTATTAGAGGTGATCGAGATGTCCTTGCCTGAAGCAATCAAAAAAATTGATGCAGGGATCATTCGTGATGCCAAGACGATCGTGGGGCTTCAAACGACATACCGTCTGTTTTACAGGGGTGATCAAGAGAAGCAACGAGGAGATACCCACCATCGGTAGGTACCTCCTCCGCCCTATGCCTCCGCCCTATGAAGGGCAAGTCCGCTTACGGCTCGCGCCGAAAAGATTACTTGCCCGGCTTCTTTTCCTTGTCGGCATCGGCAAAAGTCTCGGCATGACCGCCCTTCTTTTCTTCTTTCTTCTTCTCCTCGCCGTAGATCACGACGTGGCCGCCCTTCTTTTCTTCCTTCTTTTTCTCCTCCGCAAAGGCCGGAGCAAGGAATGTCACCGAAACCACCACAGCAAGAACCGCCATCAACAGATGCTTCATATAGGACTCCTCCTGTTTGAAAAAGTGAAGGTATGGAAAACGCTCTTCTCTCCCCTACTACTGATTGAGGGAAGAGCAAACTAGATGCCGGACCAGATGCTTGATGAATTTGTGAGGAGATTCGAAGCTTTTTGATGAGAAGTGAGGCAATTCTCATGAATTGGTGAAGGTGAAATCCTGCAAAGTGTTGTGGCGAAATGGCGATGGCACGGCGAGATTGCCTCATGGAAGAGACAGCCGCTCCTCCCCTCCAATGCCTTCCGATACTGTGGGGAACTTCATGCAGAGATGTTCCGATTCATGGTATCTTCCACCAGCGTCAGGAGGTGCCTTTTTGCCCCAAGGACAAATGGAGCATCTCAACACGGTTCGAAAGGGGATGTGTTGCATCCGGTGTTTTTGTGAGGAAGCAGCGCTATGAACGTTGTGAACGGGAGGTGCCACTGGCACAGGCAGTTTTGAACTGAGCTCGAAGCATTTCATGTCGACCATGAAACCAAGGAGCGGGAAGCACGATGCTGTTGAAAGGAAAAAACGGGTTAATTATCGGAGTGGCGAACAAGTACAGTATTGCCTGGGCCATCGCCCAGTCTGTGGCAAGTCATGGAGCCCGGTTGCTGTTCAATTACCAAAATGAACGGTTGAGACAAAACGTGGAGGAACTTGTTGCAACTGTGCCTAGCGCTAAGGCCTTTGCTTGCGATGTAACGAACGATGCCGAGATTGAGAACCTGATGCACCAGGCCAAGCAAGAGCTGGGACGGCTCGATTTTGTAATCCATTCCTTGGCATTTGCGCCTCGGGAAGAACTGAGTGGTCCATTTGTTAATACTACGAGACAGGGGTTCGCCACGGCCCTTGATGTTAGTGCCTACTCCCTTGTTGCCATCACCCGAGCGGCCATGCCATTGATGATCGAGGGGGGGAGCATTGTCACCCTCAGTTATCTCGGCGCGGAACGGGTAGTACCCCACTATAATGTGATGGGAGTTGCCAAGGCAGCGCTCGAAAGCACGGTCCGCTATCTCGCCTATGATCTTGGCCCCAAGAACATCCGTGTCAATGCCATTTCAGCCGGTCCGATTAAAACACTGGCGGCTCGAGGAGTGTCCGGCATTACCAAGATGATTGATCTTCACAAGGAGTTTGCGCCGCTCAGGCGGCCCACCGAACAGGGAGAAGTCGGCGATGCGGCCTTGTTTTTGGTGAGCTCTCTTGGTCGAGGGATCACGGGAGAAGTGATCTATGTAGATGGCGGCTTTCATATTCTGGGCATGATGGCGCCGGGAGATTAGATGTCGGCGGCCAACCATCAAAATGGAATCGGGCATGACTGGGAAGTGGTGAGTCAATGGGCTTCTATTTCTCAAGGGGCTGGTTTTTTAAGGTGACTAGTCGTGTGACAGAAGGTTGGCGAGACGAACGCAGCCCTCCCTTTTGAACCTGTTATACTTACTACTACTAATCGAATGAGCAAGTAATGAACAAGTAGAGAGAGGTCGTTTTCCCCATGTCTTTGAGTGGCAAGCTGGTTGCTGGCGGATGGCTAATCGTGGTGACGGCTCTGTTCGCCTCTGGTGCGTTAGCTGAGGATGCAAGCGTCAGTCTCGCTCGCCAATCGTTGGAGGAGTGTGAGCAGGGCCGTGCGGCGACGGACCGCGCGGCGCGGCTTGCTCATTTTGAGCAGGGGCGGCTGTTGGGTGAGCAGGCCGTCGCGAGGAATGAGTTGAATGCCGACGCGCATTTTTCGCTGTTCTGCAACCTCGGTGAACTCCTTCGAATCGATGGCGAGTCTCTCACCTCCCTCTTCGGGTTCCGTCGCATGATGAAGGAGCTTGATCGAGCGCTCGAGCTTGATCCCAACCATATCGATGCCCTTTCGGCAAAGGGCACCTTGCTCGTCAAACTGCCCGGGCTGTTGGGGGGTGACTCGGAAAAGGGAGAGCAGATTTTGGAGCAGGTTGTCCTCCGGGCGCCGAAAGCGGTGAATGCTCGACTGGCCCTGGCCAAGGTTCGCTATGAACAGGGCCGCCATCAGGAAGCCGTGACATTGGCGTCGGATGCGCTGGCCATTGCGCAGCAGTACAAGCGGTTGACGTTTATTGCCGAGGCCAGGGCAGTTCTACAACAGCTCCACGAGGCCGCAGCCTCGGCCACGACGAGCTACAGGCCCAGATTCTGAGGGGCCACCGCGATCACCACAGACCCATTGCCACCCCTCGTTCATTGAGACAGGGGGCTTATGAATCGGGCACGCCCCGCGATCCCTCTACCCCCTTTCGGTGAGACTTCAACTGTCCTCTCCGCTTCTTGCTCGCGATCCGCCGTTCACGGGATGCGTTGGTGGGCGCGGTCGGTTTGCGCTTTTTCCGCGGAATGATCGCTTTCTGAATCAAGGCTAGCAATCGGGCGAGAGCTTCCTCTCGATTCCGCTCGCGGGAACGGTGCTCCTGCGATTTGATGGTAATCACGCCGTCGCCTGAAATTCGATGGTCCCGAAGCTCCAACAAGGCTTGCTTATAGGCCGGTGGAAGCGAGGAAGCTCCGATATCGAATCGCAACTGAACGGCGGTGGACACCTTGTTGACGTGCTGTCCTCCGGCTCCTTGGGCGCGCACAGCGTGGATCTCGATTTCGGAATCCGGGATGGCGACATGGGGCGCGATACGCAACATGCTGAGTAGCTAACCACAAGAGCCCATCCAGCGCAATGGATCAGGCTCGCAAACGTATTTTCGTTCAAGCTCCTGTTGAAGGACCGTCACGAATCTTCTATCGGCATCTGCTACTAACGACAGGCGAAGAGATGCTCTCCAAGGCGGGCTTGGGCAAGAGGCACATTCCCTGAGGAGCCCGGTCTTGCGATTTCTCATGGATGAAGAGTACCCTGTTGCGCTCAAGTGGCCGGTTCGGGTTGGTTGTATGTGCGCGTATCATCCATCATGCACGCCGGTCTCATCCTGACGAAAGCCGACGCATGACGATCACTCTCTGTTGGAAGGAAAGAAAATGCCTATGGAACGAATGGGTGTAGGGCAAAGACGCCATCACGCGGTACATGTGGTTTGGGTTGTGACTCTGTGGGTGTTGATCGTGCTCGGCGCGCCTCCTGTACAGGCCTATACCGAGTTAGGGCCCAACACCAAGTCCGATTTCCGGCTCTGGTCGCCGGTGTACCTGACCGTCAAGCTGCCCGCCTCGTTTCTGGCCTACATGGAGGTCAACCCTCGTTTTGCGGACGATGTCTCGAACATCGATCAATTGTTGCTCCGCCCAGCGATTGGGTATCAATTAACCGAACATGTTTCTATCTGGCAAGGTTATGCCTGGGTCGGCAACTATAATCAACCAACAGGTCCCCGATTCTTCGAAGAGAATCGCATCTATCAGCAGGTCAATTATCTCCACAAATTCTCGCATCTCAAATTTCTCAGCCGAACCAGATTGGAAGAGCGGTGGATCGAGCATGCCGACGGCACGGCCGTTCGTTTCCGCCAACTGTTTCGGGCTGATGTCCCCATCCCGCCAGCTCCCGAGTGGGCTGTTGTTGTGTATGACGAAATTTTTGTCAATCTCAACACGGTTGGGACGATCACGAGCAAGGGGCCAGAAGCAGGGGTGGACCAGAATCGATTCTTCTTAGGGATCAATAAAATTTTCAATCAGCACGTGAACATGGATCTCGGTTACCAGAATCAAATGATCAATAATCGAAAGCTAGAAGGAAACGCGAATCTCATCAACCATATGCTCCTTGTGCAGCTTTGGATCACGCTGTGAGTGGAGCAGCTCGCTGTTTTTCCTCTTACCAGAAGGAGGCCATCGCTAAGGAGAACATGTGCTGCTCGCGGCGGACAGGGTAGGGTTATTGCAGTTCAGGGAGGCGGTCGATGATGCGGAGGCGCACGTCGTTGCCAAGTTGAATCTGTACCATTTTGGTAGCAAGGCCGTCGCGTAATTGTTGGACTTCTTGAAGGGAAAATCGCAACTGCCCCCCGCACTGTTCAACCAGATGATAGATGAGGAGAGCGGTCAAAAAGTGGACATCCTCATCGCTGGCATGTTCGCTCAGATTGAGAATTTGAGCCATGGTCTATCCTCTTCTTTCATTCAACCGTTTGTTTTGTTATGGCCTATCGTGGGGATATTCTGCAATGCCCCAAACGTAGGGGGACATTAATACTAGAGGGGCACTGCTCTCCGTAGCTACGCGTGGTTGACCTTCATTGCTGCGAGGAGCCCCCTCCCGCAAGACGGGGAAAACGAGCGATCACACCACTTGATGCGAGCAAGTATGGCCGCCCGCGATCGTGAAGGAGGATGTCACGGTCTCGGTACTATCTCGTTTGGGCATGAGGGAGGGGCAAGCTTGAATCGAGAACGAAACGCTTATGCAGAGGCTGGGTTGGTCTGGCATTGTCATGTCCCATGAGAGCACGGAAACGCTGAACCTGTTCGGCCGAAACCTCAATGGGTTCGTGCATCACGGCCCATATCACGCCTTCGTGACACGGCGGTGTTGTATAGGATCCGTAATAGCGGTAGTAGGTCCGGCTTTTTGGCAGTAGCGTCTCTGGATTGATGAGATGATCCTTGTCCTCAATGGATTCTCCAACCTTACGAGGAGCATGCTCTAGGAATTTCTCAAAGAACGGATTGTGCTGTCCCTCCTGAATGAACACGGCAATGACCGCCGCTTCATGGCGTTCGTTATGGTGGACGAGATGCAACTCCATGGGATAGTGTTTCTGATCGATGGTGTGCTCGCTAGGAGCATGAAAATGGAATTGTTCCAAGAGGTAGAGATCTCCGTCGAATACAATGGTGCTGTCCTTGTCGAAGTGTAAGACCGTCTGCCCATGTCTGGGGTAACGAGATTTGGCTGTCTCTGAAAGGGGTTCGATTTCCGAGAGTGTGTGCCCATTGTTGACGACGTGGAACGGCGCGTCTTTATAGAAAAACTGGATTTCGTCCAGCGCAATCCTGTGGCTGCGCAACAAATCGATTGGCGATTGAGCCATGCCCTTTTCGCAGAGAGCAAACTCGGGGCTCAGCTTTCCCCAGTGCAGCGGCCCCCGTTCGCCATCGTAACTCCATGTGAGTGCCTCCCCTTCTCCTGCGTACAAACGTGCTCCCGACAGCAACAATGCCGTGACAACTATGAATTCCCACAGCATGAAGAGCATGATCTCTCCCCTTTCCGTATAAACCAGCGGTCGAAGCAGTGCAGCTACGATCGGAAGGGCTGTAGTTTACATTCGCTGGTCAATAAAAATCTACGTCTGCAAATCAATTTGGTCTCCTCACCGGACAATAATCACCGCTCACCTCTTCTCTTTTAGGCATATTTTTTAAAAGAGAATGTACCTGGGAACACGCTGGAGGCCGTATCATGGAGAGCCGTGCCTTTCGCTGGCATGTCAACTGTTTTCCAAAGAGAGAGCTTATACTGAAGGTTCTCCGCACGCGGCTTTGTGTGATCTGAGACGGTATGATCGTCGATAAAAGCCGCGCGCATTCGTTCATTTTAGTTAGTGCGACCTGTCAACGTACACTCTCCCTCCCCCTCCAGCAGCGCCATTCTCGCGCTCGAGGTCAGTTCGCTTTTGGTTAGGGTGGCGCCGTACGGTCACTAGCGGGGCAAAACCGATGAATGGTCGCTAGTGATCAACCATTGGAGGCCATCCCACTTGAACACGACACTGTATCGCGCATTCACGATGCGCCCGCTTCTTTGAAAGGTATAGGTATAGAAGCCTTCATTAATGGCTGTATTGCAATCAAGTTCGATGGTATGGGAATTGATGTGGACGAGTGGCCTGTCTTTGAGGAGTTGTCGGAAGTATTCTTCTTTCTCGTCGAGGGTCAAGAGAGGTTTCATAGAGGAGAATGGAAGAAGGACAGATTTAGGTGCGTAATGAGCCATCACCTTGTGAGGGTTTCCGCTCTGGATCGAATGCCTCCACCGATCAAGCAGAGCGTCAATTTCCTTTTCACTGACGGCTACGCACACTTCTGCATGCTGGGCAACGGCGTGGACAGGCTCGTCCAAGGGGGTTTGTTCGGATGGCAGAGCCGACGAATGGTGGCTCGTGATTAACCATTGTTTGCCGTCCCACTTGTAGGCGAAGGTATATCGAGCTTTTGCAACAGCGCCGGTCTTCTTAAAGATAAAAGTATACAGCCCCTCGTCAATAGCCATGTTGCAGTCGAGTTCAATGGTTCGAGAATCAATCCGTCCTTCTGGCTGATTCTGAAGGAAGTGGTGAAAGTAGTCCTCTTTTTCTTGTGGGGTGAAACGGGCCTTGCCTGATAGGGTCGGGAGGAGAACAGACTTTGGTGCGTAATTGGCGACGACCTTATGGGGATCACCGGTCTTGAGGGATTCATTCCAACGATCAAAGAGGGCAGCAATGTCCTGTTCACTGACTGCCACGCAGGTCTCAGTATGCTTCGGCATTTCAGCGAGACCCTGGGAAGGAGTAGTGACCAGTATTCCCAGCAACACAGTTGCCAGTCCGAACGACATTGAGTGGTGCTCAGGATTGAAGGGGATCATATTGTCACCATGCTCAAAAACGACCGTTGTTGCCTTCTTTGAGGACTAGCAGCACAGCGTCAAAATTATAATTATGGGCGCCTATTTTCTCAACTCCTGCTGTAAGGGCCCCAGCCTGGCTGGTCATCGAGAAGTTGGAGAGAGCGTCTCACGGAGGCTGGTTTACCCGAAAAATGAGACTGGTTTAAGGGTTGGGCTGAAGAGAGCGCCGATTCATTGCCGGGGCGGAGAGGCCCCTCGCTCTGACGCAAGAGCCGCATCAGCCAGCAATTTCTCGGCTATCTGGTTGGCGACCCGGTCCACCACTGGTTGGGTCGGATGGAACAAACCTGTCTCATATTCGTGAGTCCAGATGGGTCGTTTGGTTTTCGCATCAAGGAGGCGAACCATGCCAATCCCCGCATATTGGGTGTTGAGGCTGCCCTCCAATCCAAAAAAACTCTCCATCCCAAAGTACCACCGTTGAAAACCGGCCACGCCCGTCAACAGGGCATCGGCCAGATCCGGACGCTCCACTATTACGAAGCGGCCAGATTGGGTCAGCTTTTGGCTGATCTTTTCTTTGACGAGGTCCGATCCCTCCACAAGATGGGGGTCTTCCCCATGGGTCAAGTCCTCGATGTACACGGATCGAACGGAGGCCAATGCAGGCAGATCCCTCACCAGATCTCTGGGAATGCCGAACGTACGATGACAAGCCACGAGCGAGCAGCAGAGGGCTGCGAACGTCAGTGTTTTAAGCAAGAGGCTCCTCCTCTGGAGGTCTTGAAGGTGAGGATCTTTGCTGCGGAGCATCATTGCCACGACCAAGCATCTGTTGAAGGTGTCAGAAGTCCATGTTCCGGGATCTGATTCTCAGACCAACCATGGGTCTCATAACGTCGCCATCCCTCTTCATAAGTGCTCATGGCTCACCCTCCAGCGCGCGGTGGTCAAAACCGATAGATCACTCCCAGCGAGACATTGGTGTTATGGTCATGCGTCTGGTGAAAATTCTGGTTGCGATTGGATCGTTGAACCGTGAGGGTCAGGGCAGCATGGTCGGTCACCTGCAGGGAAAGTCTGCCACTTCCGATGAAGATGTTTTCATGCCCGTCAAACCGCTCGTCCTCCGGATTGCCGGTCGTAAAGTTGTTGCGCTCGTAATGAAAGTCCAATTCGAGCTCCAAATGTTCCATGAGGTCCACTTCTAGCCCAATGGACGCGAAATGGTGCACATAGGAGGCGTCCTCGTGTAATTCAGCTTGGTGGCGACCATCAGCAAGCCCACGCTCATAGTGATAGCCCAGAATCACCCTTGCGTGGTGGTTGACGTGATACAAAAGATGCGGGCCAACCCGCCACAGCAAGGTATCGCGATGGGCAAAAGGGTCATTGAAACGGCGAATCCCGGCCCGTCCGAGCAGTTGGATTTCCCAATGTTCGGAGAGGCGATGATCCAGCCGGATGGTACCCAGATGGGAAGTAACACGCATGTCTTGGAGGTTCGCTTCGGATCCAGGCAGTTCGGTCTGTCCGAGCAGTTGATCAGGAGCTGTGAAGTATCTGAGTCTGAGGATCGTCTGGGGTGTGAAGCCGTGGATGGCTTCGAGATACACCGAGCCTTGGCTGAACTCGGGGTTTTTCGCATAGACAAATCCACGCACCCGCGCTGAAAGCTCTGTTTCTCCGAAGGAAGATGGAAGCAACTTGGATACGCGGACGTACGGCTCGAAGACCATGTCTTTGCCGATGCCGGTCCGAGAGACGTCCAAGACAGGCTGTGAGGGATCACCATCCAGGCTTGATCGTCGGGTGGCCGAAAAGAGAGCGACATCATCGGTATAGAACAACGACCCCCCGCTTGTGACGGACCAGCCGATATTGGGTGGCACGGCCATCGCGGGAGATGCAGTACCCAAAAGGAGAAAGAGCAGACTTGTTGCTAGACCATGCAACTTGATGAATTGTGACAAGATTGTCGCAGGAGCGTTTACTATGGGGCAAGTTTGTCGTAAAGGGCTTGGTGAGTCGGCCAGGTGTCCGCAACCCTGGTATCGAGCGACATGTGGGCTCCGTTGCCTCAACCATGACAAATTCACAGCGATGTCTGGCCTCCCTTTGGGGTTATCCCACAGCATGAAAGCAAAACTCATGCAAATTGTGTGGTCGCCCTCTTTGAAAGCACAGAGCCTCTGAAAGAGGATTCGCAGAAGAACGACGAATTGCCGAACCATAACTCGGCGAATCCCTTGTGGCCGTCGAGTGCCAAAAAGATTGCGGCATGTTCCGATGCCTGAAGGTTTTCCATTTCATTCTTCTTTCAAACTTACTGAACCGGTATTGCCGTGGAAATGACCGTGGCGATCATGATGTAGAGCGGAATGCCGATCGTGACATTGTAGGAAAATGTCAGACCGAGAGAAGCTGCCAATCCCAGGGTCGGGCTTGCCTCGGGAATGGCGAGTCGCTGAATCGCGGGAACGGCGATATACGATGCCGATCCGCAGAGAACGGCGAAAAGAGCGTACGTGCCGATTTCAAACGGATATCCCAGGAACGCGCTGTATCCGTGCGCGATCAGAATGCCGAAGACAGCGAAGACATTAGGGGCGATCAGGCCGAACATCACGAATTTCCAGCCCGCCGTCCGCACGTCTTGGAGTCGCTTGCAGGCCGTCATGCCCATCTCGATAAGGAAAAGGCTTAGGATCGCAGGGAACAACTGTACGAATAATTGATCATGGGTGCCCGTCACCTTCGTGCCTTGCAGGCCGGACACGAAGCCGATCACGATACCGCCGAACAACAAGTACAGACCGGAATTCAGAAAAACTTCGTGGAGCACTCCCTTGCTGAAGATCCCAGAGGCTTTGACGGTATCGTTCGGTTTTGAAATCTCCACCGAACGAGGGGGGCTGGATGTTGTCACTCGGGAACCTTTGGTTTCATCGAGCTCGTCAAGTTCATCGATCTGGCCGTTCCAATCCATGCGTTTTGCGGAAGGATCATAGCCGGGCTCCCCCGGCATGTTTCCCAACGCGTCCATCAGACCGGTTTCTCGCATTCGGGCAACAAGCGCAAGAGCGACCAGACAGCCGGGGATTTCCATGACGGCGAGCAAGACCGGCATGTACGCCGCGTAAGCGATGTTGGAGGCCGTCAAGACGCCCAGACAAGTGACGAATGTTCCGGCTGAGTCGGAGCCGTAATAGCCCGCAACTGCCGCTGCGTCAATTTGACGAATGTTTGTCTGGCGAAGCGCAGCGTACGCAACAATCCCGATTATGAGATTGGTTATAAACCCCACGATCATGAACCCGCTGGCACGCCCGAAGTCCGCCGCGGACAGAGACGCCAATTCTTCGCCCCCGTGCCATCCGATCGAGATCAGCAAGTAGATAGTGAGCCCCTTGTAAATTGCATAGGGGAACTCAAAAGGAACCTTGAGCAATGGAACCAAGAAACCAAGATAGAAAAAAAGCAGCAAGGGCTTGAAAAGATTGTGAAGGAAGTTATCGAGGAATTGTTCGAGCATGAATATGTCCCTCTTGGTAAGGCTACGACGGCGGTACCTCTTTCAACGCGTCCGTGACATATCGGCTGCCAGGTTCTTTGAGTAACTGAACCTATGGTATTTTAACTTGGTGTTTATACGTGATCATGCCTTCTCCCCAACGTTTTCTCCAAGACCGTTTTTTCTGAGAGGTGGGATGACCGTATCTCGAGCCTGTGCGATGCATAATAGGCCAAATGACGCGGCGTCAAGCGCGAATCAGCGGATTAGGCCTCAAGATCGTGCGCTGGTAGTTCGAAGGCACTAAAAGGCGCTGCATGAAAGATGGAGGTGTCCAGCATCGAAAGAACCTTTTTTCTCTCCAACGTTCGACTTATAATCCTGCGCCGGTGACTCGTGGAAAACGCGATCCGAAACGCCGTCATCAAGTTTGAACAGGAGTTCATGGGGCGGGGGCCGGACGAGGTCCGTGCCTTTATTGTGCGTGATCTTGTCGTCGTCCGCTTGAAGGGGGTCTTGACGCCGGCCGAACGCCAATTGGCCAAAACGCCTGAAGGAGTCGAGATGGTCAAGCGGCTGCGGGAGAATTTGTTTGCCCAGGGGCGGGACAAGCTGTGCGAACAGTTGAGCGACATTACGGGGGCGCGGATTCTCTCGGTGTTTACCGATATCAACGTGCCGATCAGCGAGCGGATCTTTGTGTTTGTGATGGATCGGGAAGTGTCCGCGGTTATCCGTTAGTCATTGGGGAGTCAGTGCGGGGGAGTCAGTGTGATCAGCCCTTGCGCGCGGTGGCCGGATCCTGCCATGCTTTCTCATGCCCTGGCGATCTCTCGAACAGCTTGTCTTTGACAATAGCTATGCCCGCCTGCCAGAAGCTTTCTACACCAAAGTCAGCCCTACGCCCTTTGCGTCCTCTCCTTCGGTGGTCGCGTTCAATACCGACGCCGCCTTGTTGATCGACCTTGATCCCCAAGAAGCGACACGACCTGAGTTTGCGCAACTCTTCGGTGGCGGCCTCTTACTCTCCGGCATGGAGCCGCTGGCCATGTTGTATGCGGGTCATCAATTCGGGGTCTATGTGCCGCAGCTTGGCGACGGTCGCGCGATGCTCTTAGGTGAAGTGTTGAACGAACGAGGGGAACGGTGGGACTTGCACCTCAAAGGGGCGGGGCGGACACCCTTTTCGCGAGATGGCGATGGTCGGTCGGTACTGCGATCAGCCATCCGTGAATATCTTTGTTGCATCGCCATGGAGGGGTTAGGCATTCCCACCACCCAAGCGCTCTGCGTGGTCGGCAGTGATGACCCGGTCTATCGGGAGCAAGTGGAAACCGGCGCCATGCTGCTGCGTCTGGCTCCCTCCCACGTGCGGTTTGGGACCTTCGAGGTGTTTTATTATCGCCGGCAGTATGAGCATCTGAAAGTGCTGGCCGACTACGTCATCGGTCGTCATTTTCCCCATTTGGCCGGTGCGGCCGACCGGTACGAGCGGTTGTTCAGTGAAGTGGTCGAGCGTACCGCGGCCCTGATCGCGCAATGGCAGGCCGTCGGGTGGGCTCATGGTGTCTTGAATACAGACAACATGTCGATTCTTGGTCTTACGCTCGACTATGGGCCCTTCGGCTTCATGGACGAGTACGACCCAGGCTTCATCTGCAACCACTCCGACGTGAACGGCCGCTATGCCTTTAATCAACAACCGATGATTGGATTGTGGAACTTGGGCTGTTTGGCTCAGGCGATGACACCGTTGGTTGCCAAGGAAGCCTTGAAGGCTTCACTGGATCACTATCATCGCCTGTTTCAGGACAAATACCTCGGACTCATGCGCGCGAAATTGGGGCTCGTTGAAGAACAGCCTGGCGACCACTCTTTGATAGACGAGTTTCTGAACCTGCTCCACGAAAGTCATGTCGATTACACCCTCGCCTTTCGAACGCTTGGATCATTTTCTTCCGTTGAGGGTTGTGAGAACCATGCCCTTCGGGATCTCTTTGTCAATCGTGAACGGTTCGATGACTGGGCCGCTCGGTATCGGAAGCGCTTGAGAAGCGAGCATAGTCGCGACGATGAGCGGCGTCTTCGGATGAACCGAGTCAACCCGAGATACGTCTTGCGGAATTACTTGGCTCAACTCGCTATCGAAAAGGCCCAGCAGAAGGATTTCTCCGAAATCGATCGTCTGGCGACCCTCATCCGGCGGCCCTACGATGACCAGCCTGACATGGACGCTTATGCGGCGGCTCCCCCCAGTTGGGGCAAACACCTGGTCGTGAGTTGTTCTTCCTAACACCATGCGGCGGGCTCTGATCGGCGGATTGAACGTTCGGCTCACCGGCGGCACCGATGGTCACGGCGGCGGGACCGGTCCACTGGTCATCCTGCTCCACGGATTCGGCGCGCCGGGCGACGATTTAGTCCCGTTGGCGGACGTGATTGACGCCCCCGCCGGCACCAGGTGGCTCTTCCCGGAAGGTCCCCTGTCGCTTGATTGGGGGATCGGCGATGCTCGCGCCTGGTGGATCATCGATTTCGCCAGACTTCAGGAAGATCGAGCCGCCGGCCGGGTTCGCGACCTCTCGGGAGAGATTCCCCAAGGGCTCGCCTTGGCGAGAGAACGGCTGCAAGGCTTTCTCAAGGAGCTGCCGGGGAAGCTGCCGGTGGACTTTTCACGCACGGTCATCGGCGGCTTCTCGCAGGGGGCGATGCTCACCTGTGACGTGGCGCTGCATACGGACTATCCCTTTGCGGGGATGGTGCAACTCTCCGGCAACCTGCTGGCGGAGGCCGTCTGGCGACCACTGGCGCCTCGACGCCGAGGGCTTCGGGTCTTTCAAAGCCACGGCATGGACGACGATATCCTCCCTCACATCGGTGCGGAGCGGTTGCGGGATCTGTTGACAGAAGCCGGTCTTCTCGTGGAATGGCACAGTTTTCGAGGCGGACATGAAATTCCTGAGGTGGTGATCAGGAAACTGGGCAGGTTTTTGAGGAATGGGCTGGGGTAAGGAGCACTCTGCCGCCGCCACCTTGCCAGCCTGCCGGTCTGATGGGCGACCCTGTCGGATGGGAAGCCGCCCAAGAGAGATTCCGTTCCCTCCAGACCTCTGACAAGTGAAGAATTTCCTTGGGAAGCACATCTGCTCGTTTGCGGCGTGACCGATCTTTGGTTTCAGTTGGATCTCTTAACTCAAACAAGTCATCTGACTGGCGGCACCGCGTGGCAGGAGACGGGTGCTCCGTCCCCCTCTCTCGGTGGCCCTTACTCCGAAGGCGGTCCAGATTCTTTTGAACTTGAATCGTCAGAGGAGGAGGGCTTGCTTCCTGCCAAGCGAGCCAAGGTGGCCCGCAGGCCTGCCGACTGGGGATTGGAGACGATCCGCATCATGAGAATCTCGGTCGGCCTGACGTCTTTCCCGTAATAGCGCCGATTCGATTCGTCCCGCACGGCGATGACGGCGCCTTCGAGCGAGATGCCGCCGAAGAGGCCCTTGGTTCTGGAAAACGTGACCATGTCCGCGCTCAACACCGCCGTGGCGCCTTCGACGCCGGCACCGACCGGGCCTGCCGCGACCGACACGTCGGCCCCAAGCTTGAATGTATTGGTCAACATAGATTCGACCCCTCGCCGGGTCATGGCCAGCAGCACAATCTCCGAGGCCTGCACACCGAATTGGAAACCGATGCTGGCCGTGCCCATTGTGTAGAACGCTGGGTTGCTCCATTCACCAGTGGTCTCGTCCTTGGCGAGAAACACGCCGGTACCTCCCTCGCCGCCAAAGAAAAAGGCGCCTTTCCACATCCGCGGGACAATGAACACGCCCTTCGCATCCTTGATGTGGTCGCGGAACCAGGTCATGTTTGAATCGGCCGCAAAATTGTCCAAGGTCGTCTTGGCCCGGTCCACCAAACCGGCCAGCTCGCCGTCTTCTGAAGCGGCCGGCGCGACGGGAGAAACTGGAAGAGAGGTGAACAGTAGAGACTGGGCAAATAAAAAAGACAAGAGCCAGCGCATCGTGATGTCTCCTTCCCGGACGATGATCGTGTCTGAGGAGCGAACGATTATATCTTGACCGTTCGCTTTACCAGATGCAAGGAGACCGCATGACAACGGAATCGATAGGAAGCGAAACGGCCCCGCTGTTTAGATCCGGCGTTTCTTAGCGAGAGCGGCAATCGCTTGGGCCACGGCAAGGCCGGACCGGGCCGCTCCTTCCATGAAGCCCTGCCATTCATAGAACGAGTTCGTGTGTTCGCCGGCGAAAAAGAGATTGTTCACGGAGATTCCCTCCAGTCCGGCAATGGTCGTGAACTGACCCGGTTTGTAACAGGTGTAGCTCCCTTGGACCAGAGGATGGGATGGCCAATGTTCCAGGTGGGCGAGGTACCGGCCTTGCGAGAGCGTCGCGGCGCTCAGGACGCCGGGAAAGACGAGCTCCACATCGTTCAAGAATCGCCGAGCCTCGGTGTGCACATCACTGGGAATCAGATTGGCGCCCCGTGGGCCGCTCGAATAATCAGTCAATATGCCCCTGGTGTCCGTGCCCCGAGAGGGATTGGTTTCCCATGTCGTCTGGACATGGGCAAGATCGGCATATGATGTTCCACTGGATCCCAATGTCCGCCAAGGTCTAGCGGAAAAGCCGACCATCATCTTGGCGTTGGTGCCGTAGCCCAGTGTTCGAATCGCCGTCAGTTGCCGAGGAGGGATGGCAAGATTCTCATCCAGCTCGACCTCGCGGAGGACCGTGAAGGGGATGGCGAGCACAACCACGTCGTGTGTTCGCACGATCGCGCGGCTTCCGGAGAGCAACGTGAGTTCGATCCGACCGTCGCTGGCGCGGCGGACGCGGACGAGCCTCGTGCCATAGGTGAACTGCCCATCAAGCTCCCTGGTCAACGCTTCGACAATCCGATCGTTTCCGTCCACCAGATGATACCGTTCGTCGCTAAAGACGCCGAAGGGGGTGAACTCGGATCGGCGGTCCGGGTGCATAAAGAGCAAAAAGTTCAGACAACTCTGTTCGGCCGCAGCCAGCCCATATTCAGCCTCATAGGCCGCGACAATCGCGGCCTTGGCCAGGGAGCCGGCTGGGACGGAGGAGCTGTTTCGCCCCTCCAAATAGGCAAGCAGGGACGTTCGGTCGAGGATGACATCGGCTTCGGTATGAGAGAGGGCGGTGACCTCCTTGGACAGGCGGTTGAGGTCCCGTCGCATGACCGGGACGAAGTCGCGAAATTCAGACACGATCTCGGCCTCCGAGCGTCGTTGACCGAGAAAGAAATAAGACGTTTCCCCCCGCTCTTTCTTGAGATCCTCCAAGGCAAGGCCGAACCGCCTCGCGTACCCCAACATGGTTGTGTGAAGCGTGTCGATCAACTCACCGCCTCGCTCCGCCACCTGACCGGGGAAGAATCCACGCAGAGACCAGCAGCGGCCGCCGGCCCTCCCCGCCGCTTCATAGATGGACGCGCTGATTCCCGCGGTCTTGAGCCGGTCGGCGCAGGCCAAGCCGGCGAGCCCCGCTCCGACGATGCCGACAGAGAGGGAGGAGGCAAGCGGCTTGGCCTCGGCGCGGAGGGGAAACCCCGTGAGGGAGCCAAGAGCCAACGTCGCGCCGGTCGCCATCGCGCCCTTCAAGAACTCCCGGCGGGTGGTGTCAGCGGAGCCCGAGGCCTTGGTCACTTCATTATTAAGCAGACCAATCGCCTCTCCGGCCGAGCAACGTTGACGATCGGCAAGCAGGGCCGCGGCCATCAACCTGGAGAACAAGCGGAATGAGACGGTTCGAGCCATGGGGCACGCTTCCGGTCATCAAACAAGAAGGAGGCCGGTATTGTACCGGAGCTGTAAAGGGATCGTCAGCCCCGTTGCTCTCCACGTAATAAATAAGACACCATCTGGATCCTTCTCTCATTAGCCCGCGCCGTGAAGGTGTGAAATCTACGCAGGGCAACAGGCAGGGTGCCCTGTTGTGGGGGATTGTCTTGTGATAGACTCCCGCCCCGGTTCGGCCGGAGAAGAAAGGTTCTTCCGCCGGTTTGTGAATCACGTCTGTTGTTCCATCGAGAAGGGAGACGAAGGACGCCAATGGCTACCAACGACAAGCAGGTCATTTTCTCCTTGGTCAACGTCGGCAAGGTCTATCCGCCGAAGAAGCAGGTGTTGCGGGAGATCTATCTGGGTTTTTACTACGGGGCCAAAATCGGGGTGCTGGGGCTGAACGGAGCCGGGAAAAGCTCGCTGTTGAGAATCATTGCGGGGGTCGATCAAAACTACACGGGGGAGATCACGAGATCCAAGGGGTACAGTATCGGGCTGCTGGAGCAAGAGCCTCAGCTCGATCCGAACAAAACCGTGAGGGAAGTGGTGGAAGAAGGGAAGGCAGAGCTGGTTGCGTTGCTCAAGGAGTATGAAGACGTGAGCAACCAAATCGGCTCGGCCGATCCCGACACGATGGAAAAGCTGCTCGACAAACAGGCTCAGCTCCAGGAAAAGATCGAAGCGGCCAATGGGTGGGAACTCGAAAACCAACTCGACGTTGCCATGGATGCCTTGCGCTGTCCGCCTGCCGATCAGAAGGTCGGCACCCTATCCGGCGGCGAAAAACGGCGGGTCGCGCTTTGCCGGCTGTTGATTCAAGAACCGGATATTCTGCTGCTCGATGAGCCGACGAACCATCTTGACGCCGAGTCGGTCCAGTGGCTGGAGCAACATCTCCGGCAGTACAAGGGCACGGTCATCGCGGTGACGCACGATCGGTATTTCTTGGACAATGTCGCGGGCTGGATTCTGGAGCTGGATCGCGGCTATGGGATCCCGTTTCAAGGCAACTACAGTGCGTGGCTGGAGCAGAAAAAAGATCGGCTGGAGAAAGAGGAAAAGGCCGAATCGAAACGGCGCAAAACGCTGGAGCATGAGTTGGAGTGGATCCGCATGTCGCCCAAGGCCCGGCAATCAAAGGGCAAGGCTCGCTTGAATCGATATGAAGAACTAGTCAATCAAAAGCAGGAACAGGTAGCGGAGGATCTAGAGATTTACATTCCGCCCGGTCCACGCTTGGGCGACGTGGTCGTCGAAGCCAAGGGGGTCAGCAAGGCATTCGGCGACAAGGTGCTCTATGAGAACGTGAATTTCAGTTTGCCGAAGGGCGGCATCGTCGGGGTGATCGGACCAAATGGGGCTGGCAAGACCACCCTGTTCAAGATGATCGTGGGGAAAGAAAAGCCCGATGCCGGCACGATCACGATTGGGGAGACAGTCAAGCTGGGATATGTGGATCAGGATCGGACGCTGGATGGCAACCAGACCGTGTATGAAGCCATTTCTGACGGAAAGGAGACAATCAAACTAGGCAAGGTGGAGGTCAACGCGCGGGCCTATTGCGCGCGGTTTAATTTTTCCGGCACCGATCAACAAAAGAAGGTCAAAGAACTGTCCGGCGGCGAACGGAACCGCGTGCACCTCGCGCGCATGCTGAAAGAAGGCGCCAACGTGATCCTTCTTGACGAGCCGACGAACGATTTGGACGTGAATACGTTGCGCGCCCTTGAAGAAGGATTGGAGAACTTCGCCGGCTGCGCCGTGATCAGCAGTCACGACCGTTGGTTTCTGGACCGGATCGCCACGCACATTCTGGCCTTCGAGGGTGACAGCAAGGTCGTCTGGTTTGAGGGAAACTACAGCGACTACGAAGCGGACCGCAAAAAACGGCTCGGCAAGGAAGCCGACCGGCCGCACCGGATTCGGTATCGCAAGCTGACGAGAGACTGATCTTGTCCCCCGTGACGGACATGGAGTCTCTCCTGTCTTCTTCCTAGAACAACTGGCTCATCAGGGGCGTCCGGCCATCTTGACGTGGGCCTGCAATTCCGATACTTAAGCCATAGCACGCGCCGATATTCCTTTAAGAACATCTAGCCAGAACATCTAGTTTAAGAACACCTCGAAACATCCGGATGTGCATGCGGGAGGGGAACGACCGTGACGTCACCGTGAAGTCGTCGTGTGTCATGCGTTTCGAGAGGAGCGCCGAAGGTCGGCAGGGGGGCGGAACGACGCCGTCCGTGCCGACCCCGCTCCTCTTCCGTTGGGAAACCGAACGCGGAGTCAGGAAGGAGGTGACAGGCGAGCCGGGGGCCGAATATCGTCATATCCATTGAGTCGGCGAGAAAGCTGGGTCGGCACAGAGGAGAGGTCGAAGGAGGGGCGCGATGTTGAGGCCGAAGTGGTGCGAAGAGGAGCAAGTCGGTCGCGTGTTGGTGGTGGAAAGTGAGCGGGAGACCTTACGGCGGTTGTTGGACCGGTTGGCGGCCGAAGGCATTGAGGCAGTGGGCGCGCTGAGCGCAGCCGAAGCCCTGGCCATCGTGGAGCGGGAAAGGCCGGGCATTGTCGTGACGACCCTTCACCTGCCTGATCAAGATCAAGAGGCCACGGCGTTTCTTCATAAGATACGGACCGGTCAGGGCGATCGTTGCCTCATTGTCCATGGTGGGCGCGCGTCGTTCGAGAAGGCCAAGGGGGAGATCAGCGAAGAGATCTTTGCCTATGTTGAGCAGCCCGATGGGACGGGAGTAGAAGAAGAGGTGATCCGGCATGTTCATCGCGCACGGGAGATGGTCCTTGCGCGATATGCCCATGGGCTGGAGACGTTGGTTGCCAAACGGACCGCCGCCTTGCAGCGTCGGCTGGAGCAGGGCGCCGGGTTGCACGAGATCGCGCTTCGCCTTCACATCAGCACGGAATGCCAGGAAGTCTATGACGTCACGATGGAGGCGGTGGTCAGGATCATCGGCGTGGATCGTTGTGCACTGCTTCTGTTCGATTCCGACGGCGTCATGCGGTTTAAGGCCTGGCGGGGACTTTCAGCCTCCTATCGGCAGGGGGTGGAAGGGCATGGCCCCTGGACTCCGGGGGATGTGGATGCCGTTCCCCTGCTCGTGTCCAATGCCCAGGATGAGCCAACGTTGGCGGCCTATCGAGAGTTGTTTCAACAGGAGGGGATCGGCGCGCTCGCGTTCGTCCCGTTGGTTCGGCCTGGCGGAAAAGGAATCCTGGGCAAGCTCATGCTCTATGCGCCTGCGCCGTTGACTTGGTCGGAAGAGGATATTCAGCTTGTCCAGATCATTGCCGACCACATCGTGGCCGCCCTCTTGCGCATCGAAGCAGAGGAGTCTCTCCGCCGGGCCTATCGCCAGCGTGAGCAGCTCTGCTTGGATTTGCACGATGGCATCCTCCAATCGCTCTATGCCGTGGGTTTGCTGCTCCAAGTGACGAAGCGCGACGCCGAAGCCGTCGCCCCCTCGTTGTCACCGTCGTTGGCGCGGGCGGTGGACCAACTCAACGGCGTCATCAAGGAAGTGCGGGGGTTTATCGAGCAAGTGACAAGGGGAGTGGAGCCGCCGAAGGCCGTTCCCGATCTGGTGCAGGCTCTCGACCAACTGATTGGTACCCTGGATCCGTTCCGGATTCATGGGATCGAACGGCGTTTCGCGCAAGCCAGCACGATCATCCTGCCTCCAGAGCAGGTGCCCCATGTGTTGTCCATCGTGAAGGAGGCGATCAGCAATAGCCTCCGCCACGGCAACGCTACTCGCCGGTGGGTGGCCGTCCGTCGCCTGCGATCTAGCGTCTGCCTCGATATCAGTGACAATGGAGTCGGTTTTAATCTGTATTCGAGCAAGAGAGAGGGAATAGGGCTGTCTTCCATGGCCGCCCGCGCCCACCAGATTGGCGGCCGACTCACGGTTCGCACTCGCCCCGGTCGAGGCACACAAGTGATCCTGAAGGTGCCACTCGCAGTCACTACCCCGCCGGCCTGTCTTGCGTAAAGAAAATCCCGTCTTGCCTAGTCAGGGAATTGAAAGCCCGCCTTACTCCGGGCGTTCACGGTCGCGCCATTCTCAAGGTTGGCGCTGACGGACCGATAGAGAACGGAGTCTAGCGAACTGGTGTGCCCCCTCAAAATCGTTGGTTCCGGCGTCAAGGGGCCTGACGGAACCGGCTGCGTCCCCGTGGGGGTGGCCTGTGGCCATGGGAAGATGCGGCGTTGAGGTAAGCGCCATTCCGCCGCTTGGCCGTGGATATGAATTGTCAAAACGACCAGCCACTCTCGTTCGGTGCATGGATCAGCCAGTGTCGTACGAATCTCCACGTGCGATTGATCATTGGGCTCTTGCTCATCATCGGTTTGACAACCGTAGGGTTTGCCTTACTCTGGCTGCAGCAGCAGGAGGAGCTCGGTCGAGAAACGGCCATGGCCCGCGCGGAGGCGGCGGCCCAGGCCATTGTGGCGATCGTCGTCGCCGTCGATGATATTGATCTTGTCAGGGAACACCTCGTCCTGCCTTCTAACGATCCGAACCTGCGCGAGGTCGCGATTGTCGATCGAGAGGGCCTGATTGTCGCCTCGTCGTCATCGGCACGGGTGGGAACCGTTCTTTCCCGTCGTGAGATGGGGGGACTGATCGGGGCCGACACCGTCTTTGAACATCGGGCGGATTCCGGCGAGCCGCTGCTGATTCTTGTCAAGCCAGTCTATCAGAAAGGCCACCCCCTCCTGGCCGTGAGGGTTGTCTATTCCCTTCAGACAGTGAGCGATGCGCAGGTCACCATGGTGTGGCGGCTGCTGCCGATTCTGCTGGCGGTAGTGGCCTTGGCCATGGCGCTGGGGAGGGTGCTCTTGGGGGGGATTGTGGCCCGCTGGCGAGCGATCGCCCTGTCGATTGAAGGGTTGCGGATTGGGGTTGCGGAGCAGGGGCAAAAGGAGGGGGAACAACTGGCAGCGATCCCTGATCATCACCTCTATGATTTAGATCGGCTGGAGGCCGTCGTCGGCGACATCGTTCGTGATGTGCGTGAACAGACGAAAACATTGCACCTCATGATGGCGGGCCTTGAGCATCAGGTGCAGATGCGGACCGCCGAGCTGGAAGAACAGGATGTGCTCTTGCGGTCCATCATCGAGACGGCTGTTGAAGGCATCGTGGTGATCAACGAACGGGGAGTGATCGAAATGGTCAATCCGGCGGTTGAAGCCCTGTTCGGTTACCGACCGGAGGAATTGCTCGGCCAAAACGTGAACGTCCTGATGCCCGCTCCCTATGATCGGGAGCACGATGGGTATCTCAAAGCATATCTCACCACCGGCGTCAAAAAGATCATTGGTATCGGCCGTGAAATCGTGGCCAAGCGCAAGGATGGATCGATCTTTCCCGTCGATCTGTCCGTCGGCGAGATGATGATCAAGGGCACTCGCAAGTTTACCGGGAGCATCAGGGATATTTCGGCACGCAAGGAGACAGAAAACCGCTTGCGCGAAAGCGAAGCCCGCCTCCGACTCACGTTGGAGGTTTCCACGGATGGTCTGTACGATTGGGACCTTCAGACGATGCGCGCCTACTATAGTCCCACGTGGCTCAAGCTGTTGGGGCTGGAGGGGCATGAGATTCCACTGAATAACATCTATGACTGGAAGAACCGTGTCCATCCGGATGATCGCCCATGGGTCGAACAAGCTCTGAAGGATCACCTGCAAGGGAAATCAGCTCAATACCGTGTGGAGCATCGTGTGCGACATCGTTCAGGCGAATGGAAATGGTTCGCGATGCACGGCAAGGTGGTGCAACGGGATGAAATGGGACGGCCGCTTCGTATGATGGGGACGCTCACCGATATCACGGAGCGCAAACAGGCCGAAGCCGAGTTGGCCCGGGCGGCACAGGAACTCGAGCAAAAGAACAAGGAACTGGCTGAGGCGCGGGACCGGGCGCTGGATGCAGCGAGGGCGAAGGCGGAATTTTTAGCCACTATGAGCCACGAGATTCGGACGCCGATGAATGGGGTGATCGGCATGACCAGCCTGCTGTTGGATACGTCTCTGTCGGACGAACAGCGGGAATATACGGAAACCATCCGCCGCTGCGGCGAACATCTGTTAGAGATCGTCAATGACATTCTCGATTTCTCCAAGGCGGATGCGGGGAAAATGGAATTGGAATGGCTCGATTTCGATATCCGCACAACGGTTGAAGAAACGGTGGCGTTGGTGGCCGAACGGGCCTATGCCAAGGGATTGGAGGTGGGATGTCTGGTCCAAGCGGCTGTGCCGGAGCGGCTAAGGGGGGATCCTGGCCGCCTCCGCCAGATCCTGCTGAATCTCCTGGGAAACGCGATTAAGTTCACGGAGCGGGGAGAAGTTCTCCTTACAGTAGGTCTGGCCGGTGACGAAACGGGCGCAAGCGAGGCTGCCCAGGATTGTGTCAGGCTGCGATTTGAAGTGACCGATACCGGCCTTGGACTGACGCCGGCACAACAGAGAAAACTCTTTCAACCGTTTACTCAGGCTGATGGATCGACAACCCGTCAACATGGAGGAACGGGCCTGGGGCTGGCGATTTGCAAAAAACTGGTGGAGCTGATGGAAGGCCAGATTGGCGTGGTCAGTACGGTGGGGGTCGGTAGCACCTTTTGGTTTACTGCGCGGTTTGGAGTCCATGCGGATGATGGCTGTCAGACCACTATACGTCCCGTTTCCTTGGCGAGCAACCGGCGCATTCTCATCGTGGATGACCATGCGGTGAATCGTAAGATTCTGGAGGAGCAACTGAAGGCCCACGGTTATTCGTATGAGAGTGTGGATAATTCCTGTGAAGCACTGGCTTGTCTGCGGCAAGCCGCTGAGCGGGGCGAGCCGTTTGATCTTGCCATTCTCGACATGCAAATGCCCGTCATGGACGGCATGCAACTGGCGCGATGTATCAAGGCCGACGAACAAGTTAGCGCCACCCGGTTGGTCTTGCTCACGTCGCTCGGGCGACGAGGAGACGCCAAGCGGGCGCAAGAGGCCGGATTCGCCGCCTATCTCACCAAACCGATTCGCCAGTCGCAGCTCCTCGATTGTTTAAATCTAGTCCTGGCTAGCGCTGGCTCGGGCAAGGCCGGTTTGGAAGGGGAGCCGGCCGGTATCATTACCACCCATGTTATCTCGGAAGTTCGCGCCGCGATGAGGGGCCATATCCTGTTGGTAGAGGACAATCCTGTCAATCAAAAGGTGGCGGTCAAGATGCTGGAAAAGTTGGGCTGTCGCGTGGATGTGGCAGGAAACGGCAAGGAGGCGGTCGAAGCCTTGGAGCGAATTCGGTACACCCTGGTATTCATGGACTGTCAGATGCCGGAGATGGATGGATACGAAGCCACGAGAGTCATCCGTGAGCGCGAGGGTGCCGCACGCCATACGCCAATCATTGCCATGACCGCCAATGT
>JANDJC010000020.1 GCA_024331045.1 Nitrospira sp. | reverse complement strand
GCAATCGTTCACGTCCCTCGGCTGGCTTGCCCTGAGCTACCTTGATCGCGGCAATTTGGACCAATGGCTCGATGGCATTGGGCCGCAGAGCCAACGCTTCTTCAAAAAAAGCGATGGCCTTTGCATCATTCTTCTCGGCACGGGCAACCAGACCGAGGCGATAGGGAACCAGCGCTTCTTTGGGCAGGGCTTTGCCAATCGCTTCATACACCTGTTTGCTTTTGGCAAAATCGCCTTTCCGGAGGTAAGCGTCGCCAGCGATGAAGGCCGCTTGAACGTTCCGTGGATTCAGTTGGATGGCGGCATGGGCATGTTCGAGCGCCAAATCGAGCGAGCCTTCATTGAGAAACAACTCTGCCAGCGCTGTGCGGGCTTCCGGAAAAGCGGAATTCAGTTTGACGGCTTGGGAAAAGGCACCTCGTGCTTGGGAAATTTGACGGTTTCTTAAATAAGCCAGACCGAGGAAATAATGGGCCGGGGCAAACTGCGCCTCCTCGTTGGCGAGCGTTTGGAAGAGTGTGATGGCTTCGTCGACTTTACCTTTGACGAGGGAGAGTCTGGCATTGAAAAACCGGCCGGACAGGTCGCGAGCGTTCTTCGCCAGAATGGCTTTGATTTGGGGTTCTGCTTCGTCCACGTTGCCGAGGTCAAGCAGGACCGAGATGACCTTGTCGCGAGCGATTGCAGAAGAACCATTAGTGTGGAGCGCTTGCCGATAGTTGGTCAGGGCCTTGTCTCTCATCCCCAGCGACAGGAAAAAGTCCCCTAAATACACGAGGGGACGTTCGTCGCGCGGAGAGGCCGAGGCCCATTGTTGAAGGACCGACTCAGCGTCGGCTAGTTTGTCGGTCAGTTGATAGAGCTGAACCAGTCGGAGCCGGGCTGGCTCGTTGTCCGGCGCAATGTCGATCACTCGCTTGAACATCGCTTCTGCACGGTCTGGTTTGCCAGTCGAAAGGTGGAGATCACCGGTCGCCAGCATGAGGTCAAGTGAGCTGGGATTGGTCATAAGCCCCTGGCGGAGGATCTCTTCGGCGGCGGCTCGGTCGTTCGCAAAAAAGTAGGCCCGTGAAAGTTCGATGTAGACACTGGGGTCGGAAGGATCAAGAGCCAGGAGCTTTTTCAGCTCCACAATCCCTTCTTGGTAGCGTCGTTCATTGATCAAACTACGCCCGCGAATTGCCAGTGCGTCTCGATCTTGAGGGGCGGATGCTAATACAATGTCGGCTTGTTCTCTGGCCTTGGCTGGTTCATTCCCCACCAAGTACAGTTCGCCAATTTTGAGGCGGGCGTCACGGTTGTCTTTATTCAATTCAAGTGTGCGGTTGAGCTCCGCGAAGGCCTTTTGAAGGTTGGTGATGCCGCCGAGCTTCAAGTGAATGAGGGCCATTTGATAGTAGGCTTCGGCGTTGCCTGGATCGGCCTTGGTCACGTTCATGTATTCGATTAACGCTTCTTGGAGCTGCCCTTTTTCCAAAAAGCTCGCAGCCCGTTCCAGGTGTTTGGCTTTTTGAGATTCCGGTGAGCTAGCGTTACAGCCCAGCACAATGAGCGTGAGGGACATGAGCACGAAGACTGGTAGTTGCCGCAGGGTGTTAGTGTTTCCTCTCATGGCGTGATCTCCTGGGATGCGGACTCCTGTGTGAGACGACGAGATGGGTCTCCTTGCCGCTTCGCGGCATTATTGAGCGAAGGGTGATTTTAGTCAAATGAGGACTCGTTTCTTGGTTTACTATCCCATAGTATCCATATCCGTGTTTACTATCCCATGGTTTACCATTCCATAATGGTGCCGTGCTTAGGTGCGATTACTCAAGCAATACAGCATTGTACCAGGTTGCTGTTTGAACCAAAATCTCACTTGTTGTTCCTCATCAGGGGGATCATGTCTCGATTTCTTCTTCTGACCGTCGTGAATTCCCTCCGCGTGCTTCGGCGTAACCGATTGCAAAGCAGCCTCACGATGTTGGGCATAGCGGTGGGAGTTGGCGCCGTGATTATGATCGTTGGAATCAGCCAGGGTGCGCGAGTCACGGTTCAGGCTAGAATTGCCAGTATGGGAGCCAATGTCATTCTCGTGTTACCCGGGGCCACAACAGTAGGAGGGGTGCGGACTGGGTTGGGGGGCGCGGCGACATTGACAGTGGCAGATGCGAAGGAACTTAAGCATCAAGTGGCTCTGTTGAAGGAAGTGGCGTGGGTTAAACGCAAGGGCCTTCAAGTCGTCCATGGTGGAAAAAACTGGCAGGTCAACGTCTATGGCGCGTCTTCGGGATTCTTCTCTGTCCGACAATGGCTTCCGGAGCGAGGGACGGTGTTTTCAGAGGCCGACGTCGAATCAATGAGCCGAGTGGCTGTTCTTGGCCGCACGGTGGTGGACAATCTCTTTGATGCCGGAGCGGATCCTGTCGGGGCCGTTGTCAGGATCGGAAACGTGCCTTTTCGGGTGATTGGTGTGTTGGCGGCGAAGGGGCAATCGGCTGAAGGGGGAGATCAAGATGACGCCGTGTTTATTCCATTCTCGACAGCGGAGCGACAAGTCTTCGGTGTGCAATTCTTCGCCGGTCTGGTTGGAGCGGTGCTGGCTACGACGGAACGCGAAGAGGATCTCGATGAGGCGGTAAATGAAATTAGGCGTATTTTGCGTCAACGCCACCGTTTGCGCGAAGAACAACCGGATGATTTCACGATTCGAACCCAACGCGATATCGCTCAAGTCCAAGAGGAAACCAGTCAGGCCTTGATGGTTATGCTGTTGGTAGCCGCTTCGGTTTCTCTGTTAGTGGGAGGAATCGGCATCATGAACATTGTGCTGGTGTCGGTCACCCAGCGGACAAGGGAAATTGGGATTCGCGTAGCCGTCGGCGCAAAGCGGTCTCACATCCTCGTGCAATTTCTGAGCGAGGCATCAATTTTGAGCGTGATAGGGAGCCTTTTCGGAGTGATGGTCGGTCTTCTCGGCACTCGTCTCATCACGCAGACGGTGGGGTGGCCCACGGTGGTCCCCTTCACTGCGGTGGCGACGGCAGTGTCCCTTTCGATGATCATGGGACTCTTCTTCGGCCTCTATCCGGCCCAGAAAGCAGCCCGGCTCAATCCCATCGAGGCCCTGCGATATGAATAAATAAACCTATAATCTCCAATAGGTGAGGGTAGGTGGCAACTCAGCCGGGTTGAGGATGCTTTTGACGTCAACGACGACACCACGTTGGTTGCCGCGTAGCAGGCGCACCAGCTCGGCCGGTTTCATGTCCTTGTACGATTGGTGGGCAACCGCGATCACAAGGCCGTCGAGGTCGTACATCTCCGTCCAGTCGACCAAGTGAATTCCATATTCGGCGACGGCTTCCGCAGGTTCGGCCAGAGGGTCATGGACCAGCACGCTAATGCCGTATTCGCCCAGCTCTTTGATGATGTCGGGCACTTTGCTGTTTCGCAGATCTGGGACGTTCTCCTTAAAAGTCAGTCCAAGTATTCCCACTCTCAGCTCGTTGGCCGGCCGTGACAGTTGGGACAGCAACTTGACCGTCTGTTCCGCGACGAACTTGCCCATCCCGTTGTTGATGCGTCGTCCGGCCAGGATGACCTGCGGGTGATATCCGACCGATTCGGCCTTGGCCGTGAGGTAATAGGGGTCGACTCCGATACAATGGCCGCCAACCAGGCCGGGGGTGAACCGAAGGAAATTCCACTTTGTACCAGCCGCGTCCAATACTGATTTGGTGTCAATGCCGAGACGGTGGAAAATCAAGGCCAGCTCGTTCATGAGCGCAATGTTGAGATCGCGCTGCGTGTTCTCGATCACTTTGGCTGCCTCCGCCACCTTGATGCTGGGAGCCCGGTGAATTCCGGCTTTGACGACCAATCCATATGTCTGAGCCACAATTTCCAGAGATTCGGCATCTTGAGCCGACACCACCTTGACGATTTTTTCGAGAGTGTGTTCTTTGTCTCCCGGATTGATGCGCTCGGGAGAATACCCCACTTTAAAGTCCACCCCGGCTTTCATGCCGGACATTTTCTCCAAAATGGGGACGCAGATTTCCTCTGTCACGCCGGGATAGACGGTCGATTCGTACACGACAATCGTGCCGCGCGCCATGTTGGCGCCGATGGTTTCGGAAGACATGCGCAGGGCTTTCAGGTCGGGCTGCAGAGCCTCGTTGATGGGTGTGGGAACGGCAACGATAATGAAATCGGCTTTCTTGAGGGTGGCAGGGTCCGAAGTGTAATGCACCTGAGCAGCGTTGAGGTCTGCTGGCGTCACTTCACCGGTCCGATCGATGCCGTTCTTGAGTTCATCAATCTTGGACTTGTTGATGTCGAATCCGATCACGGGGCCCAGTTTGCCAAACGCAACGGCGATAGGGAGCCCCACGTAGCCTAGCCCCACGACCGCGATGGAACGATTCAGGGTCTGTGTCATCTTTCCGTTACCTCCGAACAGGTGATGATAACGATCGCTGCTGTAAGCAGAAAACAGCAGGGGGAAAAACCTTTCCCACTCTGCCATATGTCGAGGGAATCGGCAAGCATCTCGTTGGTCGTGTCAACCGCTGACACGGGAGAAGCCGCCTTGACCCTTCCGAGGAAGGCGGGGTATCCTTCGCGCTAGTGACAGAGACCCTGGCGTGTGGGGCTCACGAATCGAGGTCATGCTCAATGCAGGAACGGCAGCAAGTGAGGAAAGACAGCCGGTTAGGTGATGGGCTGGAGTTTGACACGCCGGAAAGGGTTTCCTACCTGAGGGAGCTGCTCGCAAAAGCGAGACAGGCTTCCGGAAAACTGGCATCCCTTTCGACGGCGGTCAAAAACCAGGCTCTGTTGGCCATGGCGGAGGGGCTCGAAGCGAAGGCGGAGGAATTGCTGGAGGCCAACCGTCTTGATCTGGAAACATTTGGGAATGCATCGGACCAAAAAGCGATGGCCGATCGGCTGCGTTTGACGCCCCAGCGGATTGCGGAGATGGCGAGCAGCATTCGCGAAGTGGCCAAGCTGCCGGACCCAGTGGGGTCAATGTCGTCGATGTGGATGAGACCCAACGGAATGAGAGTGGGGCGTGTCCGCGTCCCGATTGGCGTGATCGGTATCATCTACGAGTCCCGCCCCAACGTGACGGCTGATTCTGCCGCCCTGTGTCTCAAATCCGGTAATGCTTGTGTGTTGCGGGGAGGAAGCGAAGCGATCCATTCCAATACGGCGATCGCCGTCACTCTGTCGGAAGCAGCAGAGAAAGCTGGAGTGCCGTCCGGTGCTATTACGTTCATCGATCGACCGGATCGTGAGTTGGTGCCAGTGCTGCTCAAGCAGGATCGCTTTATTGACTTGATCATTCCCCGTGGAGGGGCATCGTTGATGCGACTGATTGCGGAGCATGCGACGATTCCCGTGGTCAAACACGATGCCGGCGTGTGCCATGTGTATGTCGATCTGTCGGCTGATCTCGACATGGCCCATGCCATCTGTGTCAATGCCAAGGTGCAACGTCCCTCGACCTGCAACGCCATGGAGACGCTGTTGGTTCATCAAACGGTGGCTCGAATGTTTCTCCCGAAGCTCGCCACGAGTCTCCTGTCGGCGGGGGTAGAGATTCGTGGCTGCCCTAAAACGTGCCAACTGGTTCCGGAAGTCAAGCCAGCCAGCGAGCAGGATTATGGTACGGAGTTTCTTGATTTAATTCTGGCCGTCAAAGTCGTCAAAAATATCGACGAGGCGATGGACCACATTGCAAGGTACGGATCACGCCACACGGAGGCGATCGTTACCTCGGATTATGGGCGGGCGATGCGGTTCCTCAAGGAAGTCGATGCCAGTGCGGTGCTGGTGAATGCCTCGACTCGTCTGAACGATGGTTACCAATTTGGGTTGGGGGCTGAAATTGGGATTAGCACCTCACGTATTCATGCCAGGGGGCCCATGGGTCTCGAAGAGTTAACCTGTAGCAAATTTGTCGTACTTGGGAGCGGCCAGCTTCGTACGTGAATGTCTTCTGATCCTGTCACGTTTGCGCTCCGGCATCCTGGCCACCTGAGTTTTCCTTCCTCCCTCGCCCTTGCTGAACGATTTGAAGAAAAAGGCGGTCGAGTCGTCGCTGCTCCAACAGGACATTTGGTCTTTTATCGACCGGACGGTCGCCGGTTTCTGGCAACGGATCCTGCCGGCCATCCCCTCCATGAATGTGAATGGAACCGTCAGGCTGACGGAACAACGGTACTCACCCGGGCTAGGGTTTGCCTTGATTGGGGAAGGTGGATCGGACTTGTGCCGGGGGGAATAGTAAATGAAACCACACTGGATCTCGCCCGGAAGCCGGGATGGGAGCACCTCACGGCCAATGATTTGCGAGCCATGGCTGCTCGTCTGTTGGGAGTGACAACAGAGGATATGCAGGTATTTTACGCCGATGACAATCTGTGTATCGATGGGCGGGGACTAGCGACCATCCGTCATCGGAAAGACGCCCTCTATGTGTTGGAGGACGGGACCTTTGCGACAGCTCGGTTTATGGCGTGTATGGGAGCCATGCATTGGGATCAGATTGATTTTCTTCCTGTTGTTGAACTGTTTCAGTCGCTGTTACCGGGGACCGGCTCTGCGGTTTTTGAGCTCATCCGGGGGCTCTATGATGATCAGAACCGGGGGCTGGAGAATCCCCCTTCCCTTCGCTATAGGGGAATTCCCCCTTATCCGTCTCCATCAGCTTGGCAGTTGTTCAGCAAGTTTTTTGTACCCTGTGCCCCATCAGGCACGGAGGCCTTTTCGATCTTTATGGATCACACTCGGGCGCATGAGCTTGAGTGGAGGCCGGTTTCTGACCCCCCCGTGCGGTATTTTTATGATCATCCCCCGCTTTGTCTGACTGTACAAGGAGGAAGGATCCTCAAAGCAACGCTAATGGATGATCCGACGGGATTATCCTACTTTCATCCGCACGGAAACCGTCTGGTTCCATGGGACCGAGCCGTGACGGTGCACGATGGGGTGGTGGAATTAAGGGATCGCCAAGAAACGATCCGGTTTACCGTAGAGGTCCCTGGCGTATCGTTCGCTTCATCGGAGCCAGTTCCTTCCCCAAGTCCGGTCGATTGGCGTAGCGTGTTTGATCCTTGGGTGCCTGTGGTGGATGCTCACGCGGTTTTTGGGGCAGTCCCATTGTATCCGCAGGACGACAGACCGATTGGCGAAGTCGCCGCTCAGTCGTTCGTGGCCGACTATCTTCAAGATTTGGCGGAACAGGATCGGGAGATTGCCAAGATCGTCAGCATGGCCAATCGCATTCTGGTTGAGAATGGGGATGCCGCGATCGCTACGTGTCTTCCCTTTGATCGACCGCGGGAGTTAGTCGCCGTGGTACGTCACCCGGCTTTTGCCATCAAACAGGCTCAGCGGATTTGGACCCTCTGTGCGGAAGTGGGACGGTGGGACTGGTTGGTCCAAGCCAAATTTTACCTTGATCGGGCGGCGGTCCCCTCAGCATGGAGAGCGGACCTTGCCTACGCCTGGCTTCCCTATGAACACTTTGCCAATCCCGTTGCACGGGCAAGCGTGGCCGGGCAGTTGGCCGAGCGGGTCAAGGGGGGAGGGCAGGCATTCGTTGTAGGACCAACAGTGTATAGAACCGATCTCGAGCAAGCTGGTTTCCACCTTCTATGGGAGGGGCCTGTTGAACGGCTTCCCACGTTTGCCATGCACAAGACCATTCTCCCCCGCGCGACACTCCATCCGGGATTGACCCTCTTTCAAGTCCGGCGCTAAATCAGAACCGGTGGCGGTCCAGACTGAACCGAGACACGAGTAGGTGCGGCGGGTTCCTGCTGAGATAGTTCTTTCGGTGCATGGCAGGACGCCATCCAACTGGTAATGAGGCAATGCCGGCTGCTTTCTGCTGGGATGGAGGAGCGGGAAGCGAGTTAATCGGAGCGATACTGCCGGGGAATGCGTGGGCCAATCGCACAGAGCACTTCGTAAGGAATGGTACCAGCCCACTGTGCCACCTCGTGAGCGGTGATCTGCTCGCTCCCTTGGCGACCGATGAGCACCACTTCGTCGCCGACTGTAACCTCGGTGACGGCTGTGACATCCACCATCATCATGTCCATGCAGATGAGTCCCACGATGGGGGCACGGCGCCCGCGGACCAGAACATACCCTCGGTTCGAGAGATGACGGCTGACGCCGTCGGCATAGCCGATCGGCAAGATTGCGATCTTCGAAGTCGTCCGTGCTTGAAAGGTGCCGTGATAGCTGATGGTCTGCCCGGGGGAGACCGTGCGGAGCTGGGCGACGGTCGTTTGGAGGGACAGTACCGGCTTTAAGGCTGGTGCTGCGACAGCATTTGGCAGGGTGTGGTAGCCGTACAACATGAGACCGGGGCGAACGAGCGAAAAACAGGATTCTGGAAAACGAACGGCGGCGGCGCTGTTGGCTGCGTGGATGAGTGGGACGCGAAATCCCGCCTGGGTGACGACCCTAATGGCATCTTGAAACTTCGATAATTGTTCTATGGTCTTCTCCGCTGATGGGCCGTCGGCGTCTGCCAGGTGGGTCATGAGACCTTCCAGTTGGAGGGTGGGAGGAAACCGATGATCGCGAAAGAGGCGTAAGAGCTCTTTCTGAGACAATCCCAACCGTCCCATGCCGGTTTCCACTTTCAGGTGAATGGGGTAGGGAACGGGAAATGAAGCGGCGGCTTGTGCCAAGATTGGCAGGAGGGCAGAATCGCTGACGACAGGAGTGAGCTGATAGGCTAGCAGATCGGCGATCTGTTCGGGAAACAGCGGACCCAATACGATGATTGGCCCTGTAATGCCGGAGTGCCGCAGTTGAGCTCCTTCCTCGATAGAGGCGACCGCGACACGGGAAATGCCATGGCGGATCAGCGTCCTCGTTATCTCCACTGCGCCATGGCCATAGGCATTGGCTTTGACCACGGCCATGATGTCACAGCCAGCGCTGAGACAGCTTCGGAAACGGGTGAGATTGTGCGTGAGAGCGACGAGATCGACAGTGGCACGGGTTGGGAGAAAGGTTGAAGTGGTCGGCACGCTGTCACAGGGTCAGCAATTCGGAGATCAGACTTCCATGATCTCCTGCTCTTTCTTCTTAATAATCTCGTCGATTTTCTGTACGAACTGATCAGTGATCTTTTGCGTTTCCTGTTCAGCCTTGCGTAGTTCGTCCTCGGTGAGTTTGGCATCTTTCTGCAGTTTCTTCAACTCTTCGTTCGCATCGCGCCGAAACCCTCGGATCTGGACTTTGGTCTCTTCTCCGTGTTTTTTACAGAGCTTGGTCAGGTCTTTGCGGCGCTCTTCGGTCAGGGGAGGAAGCGGAACCCGAATGATCTTCCCGTCGTTGGAGGGGGTCACGCCCAGTCCTGAGGTTGCCAAAGCCTTTTCAATCTCTTTGATCAGGTGGGGTTCCCAGGGCTGAATGGTAATCAGTCTTGCCTCGGGCGTGGAAATGTTGGCAACCTGTTTTAACGGGGTCATGGTGCCGTAATAGTCGATTCTAATTCCATCAACCAAAGCCACGGAAGCTCGACCAGTCCGAAGGCCGGCAAGGTCTCGTTTCAAGTGTTCTAGAGCCTGTTCCATTTGATGGATGAGTTTTTGATGAATAGGTGCTGCAGCCGACATGTGTGTGCTCCACAGGCGAGGTCACCGATAGCTGGGCGTCACCAGTGTGCCAATCGGTTCGCCCATAGCGACTCGTCGAAAGTTCCCTTTGACTTTCAGGTTGAACACGATCAAGGGCAAGTTATTGTCCATGCATAAACTGATGGCCGTGGCATCCATAACCTTGAGATTTTGATTGAGGATCGACAGAAAGGGAATGTCCGCATACTTTTGGGCTGCCGGGTTTTTGACAGGATCGTCATTGTAGATCCCATCGACCTTGGTGCCCTTCAGGATGACCTGCGCGCCGATTTCCATTGCTCGGAGAGCAGCGGCGGTATCGGTGGAAAAATAGGGGTTACCTGTTCCTCCCGCGAAAATGACCACCCGATTTTTCTCCAAGTGTCTGATGGCCCGTCGTCGTATGTATCCTTCCGCCAGTTGCCTCATCTCGATGGCGGATTGCACCCGGGTGATGATGCCAATGCGCTCCAGGGCGTTTTGGAGCGCCAGAGCGTTGAGCACCGTAGCGAGCATGCCCATGTAATCGGCTGAGGCCCGTTCCATCCCCGAAGCGCTGGCGGCGATTCCGCGAAAGATGTTTCCGCCTCCGATCACGAGAGCAACTTGGACGCCAAGCTCTACCACGGAGGCGATCTCTTGGGCCAAGCTCTCAAGCACGGACGGTTGAATCCCGTACCCCTGTTCACCGGCTAACATCTCGCCGCTGACCTTCAAGAGAAGGCGCTGGTACTTGGCCGCACTCATGCCTCGCCTAGTTGATATCGTACGAACCGCCGGATATTGATGTTCTCTCCGATTTTCGCGATTTTTTGGGCCAGGAGCTCTTTGATCGTGACGGCAGGGTCCTTAATGAACGCCTGCTCCAACAGGCAGGACTCTTGGTAAAACTTTTCGAGTTTGCCTTCCACGATTTTGGGCCATGCGGCAGGAGGTTTACCCATTTCCTTCGCTTGTGCCTCGTAGATTGACCGTTCTTTATCGATCACTTCCTTGGGGACATCCTCGCGCTTGACATATAACGGTTTGGCGGCGGCGATTTGCAGGGCCAGATCGTTAACGAAGGTTTTAAATTCGTCGTTGCGTGCGACGAAGTCTGTCTCGCAATTGACTTCGATCAACACCCCGATTTTCCCACCCATGTGGATATAGGCGTGAACGAGGCCCTGGTTGGTCTCGCGCCCTGCCTTGTTGGCGGCTGCCGCCAACCCTTTTTGCCGCAAGTAGTCGATCGCTTTTTCAATGTCGTTGCCGGTCTCGATCAAAGCCTTTTGGCAGTCGAGAATGCCAGCGCCGGTCTTTTCACGAAGTTCTTTGATCAGTTGACTTGCACTTGCCATAGCGTGTCATCCTTTGGTGTGGTGAGTTCACAACCGTGAGACCAGGGAACGGAAGCCGAGGCCTGCTCGCCTTTATGAAGCCGGCACGCTTTCAAGGCGCACGGCTTGTTGCTTCTCGCCCGTTTCGGGAGCAGCCTGAAATTCCGCTTCCTCTTGTTGGGCTCTAAGATGAGCGCCTTCAATGCAGGCATCGGCAATTTTCGACGTGATGAGCTTGATCGAACGAATGGCATCGTCATTGCCGGGAATGGGATAGGCAATATGGTCCGGATCGCAGTTGCTATCAAGAATGGCAATTACGGGAATATCCAATCGAATGGCTTCTTGAACGGCGATTTTCTCGACTCTTGTATCGAGCACGAAAATGGCGCCAGGCAGCGCCCGCATGTTTCGGATTCCGGAGAGGTATTTTTGCAACTTGGCGACGTTCTTTTGCATGCGGAGGATTTCTTTCTTCTTGAGGCCGTGCTCGGCGGGGCTTTCCAGAATGGACTCCAGTTTTTTCATTTTGTCGATGCTGCGGCGGATGGTCTGAAAGTTTGTCAACATGCCGCCCAGCCATCGTTGATTAACGAAGAACATGTTGGCCCGCTTGGCTTCTTCCTCCAGAATTTCAGCGGCCTGTCGCTTGGTGCCGACGAACAAGATTGACTCGCCGGCTGCAACGGTATCGCGGACGAACGCATAGGCTTGGTTGAGCCGCTCCACAGTCTGTTGCAGGTCGATGATGTAAATGCCGTTTCGCTCGCCAAAGAGAAATTTCTTCATCTTGGGGTTCCAGCGATTCGTCTGATGACCAAAATGGACGCCGGCTTCCAAAAGTTCCTTGATCGTGACCACTCCCATGCGTTCACCTCCCTTCCAGGCTTGCAGAGCGCCCGTCACACGGGCGAGGGTAACGTTCCCTTTACCTCAAGCCGAGCAGCGCGTACGCTGATGTTAAAGTTTGAAAGACTCTGGTCCCTATCCAGGCGGATGAGACAGCTTGACAAGTTGTCGTCCACAAAGCGTGGGCACGCTACCATAGTTGCCAAGTGTTTTCAAGCGGTTGGGGCAAATCGGGTCGGAGGCTCCTGGAACAAGGGAACCAAGGCCGCTTCTCGCTAACGAAATTCTCCTGCTGACGAAATCACGGTGGCCTTTTACACATCATCCCAACACGAGGACGCATTTTTGTCGTCAGCCGAAGGGCCCCTTCGACGCCTCCAGCGGTTACGAGCGGTAGCTGGCGTTAATGCGGACGTACTCATAGGAAAGGTCGGTTGTCCACATGTGGGCCTGGGCCTGCCCCTCTCCGAGATCAATGGAGATCGTAAACTCTGGTTGTCTAAAGACCCGGGCGATTTTTTGTTCAGCAACCGGTCCGGTCCCCATGCCCCTTTTGACCATCACGATGCTATCGAAACGGACGGTGATGTTGTTGGGATTGAGGGGCACTCCAGCCCTGCCAATGGCTGCCATGACTCGTCCCCAATTGGCGTCCTCGCCAAATAAAGCGGTCTTGACTAGGTTGGATGTCGCAACGGTGGAAGCGACCCGCTTGGCGGCAGCCATTGTTCGGGCACCACGGACTTCGATCTTGACGACTTTGGTCACGCCTTCGCCGTCACGACAAATCGCCAATGCAAGCTGTTGGGAGGCTTCGTCGAGCAGATCTTCAAACTGCCGATACTGGCGAGTGCCGGACTGAATTGTCCTGTTTTGGGCCATTCCGTTGGCCAGACATAGAACCATGTCATTGGTGCTGGTGTCGCCGTCCACGGTGATGCAGTTAAACGTTCGGTTCACGACTGATTGTAACGCCCGTTGGAGTGAGGAAGGCTCCACCGCGGCATCGGTGGTGAGAAAGGCCAACATCGTAGCCATATTGGGATGGATCATGCCAGAGCCTTTGGCGATGCCTCCGATCGAGATGGAGGTGCCGTCGATCATGCCCCGCACCACCACGGTTTTGGGTTTCAGGTCGGTGGTCAGGATTGCCCGAGCTGCCTGGGAACCGCCCCATCGGCTGAGTCGGGCGATGAGATGCGGGATATGGCGCTTGATGCGATCGATCGGCAAGGGGCGACCAATCACGCCGGTTGATCCCACGAAGACTTGATGAAGAGGAATTGACAATGTCTGGGCGACGGCTGCCGCCATGGCGTGGGCTGCGGCGAACCCTTGTGGACCGGTGCAGGCGTTGGCGTTGCCACTGTTGACGACAATGGCCCGTCCTTGGTGTCGTCTCAGATGAAGGCGATTGAGCTGCACCGGTGCCGCCGCGACGCGATTTTTCGTAAACACGCCTGCGATCGGACCGGCCACATCGGAGACGATCAGGGCGAGGTCTGGAATCTTGGCTTTTTTGATGCCGCAATGAAGACCGGCTGCTCGAAAACCCTCTGGAGCGGTGACACCTTGTGACTGGCGTGCTTGCACTGGTTGTTTCCGGAGAAGGGCTCGCACAGGCAACCGAGAGGGTATTTAGGGATAACTGCTGGGTGCCATCAAGCCGGTTTCCTCGGGAAGGCCCATCATCAAATTCATCGCTTGAATGGCCTGGCCTGCCGCGCCTTTGACAAGATTATCAAGGGCCGCAACGGTCACAACCCATCCTGCTCTGGCATCCAGGTATACTCCGATGTCGCAGAAGTTTGAACCCTTGAGGTAGCGAGGATTGGGAACCAGGTCCCCAAACAGTCGCACGAACCGTTCGCCTTTGTAAAAGTCGGCATAGAGAGCACGAAGTTCTTCCAAAGTCGCCCGCCTCGTTAACTTACAGTAGGCTGTGCTGAGGATACCTCGGTTCATGGGGACTAAGTGGGGAGTGAAGGTGACGGTGACCTGATCCGCTGACCCCATGATGGTGCCAAGCTCCTGTTCAATTTCTGGAACATGCCGATGGGTCCCAATTTTGTAGGGTTCAATCGATTCGTGAGCTTCAGGAAAATGATAGGGCAAGGCCGGGCTTCTTCCGGCACCGGAGATACCGGACTTGGCGTCGATCACGATGGTCTCTGGCTGAATATAACCTCGGGCAGCGAGCGGAGCCAGTTGAAGGATGGCGGCTGTGGGATAGCAACCTGGCGAGGCCACCAGTTTAGCTCCAGCAATAGCGTGACGATGGAGTTCGGGTAGTCCATAAACAGCTTGTTTCAATAAATCCGGAAACTGATGTGTGGTGTGGTACCACGCTTCATACGCCGAGGCATTTTTCAGGCGGTAATCGGCACTTAAGTCAACAACCAGAAGCCCAGCTTTTAAACAGGATGCCACCGGCTCCTGGGACTTCGTATGGGGAAGGGCCAAGAACACAGCGTCGGCTCGATCGGCCAGGGCATCGGGTGCTAGGGACTCAAAACAGTCATCGATGATGCCCTTAAAGTTGGGAAACACGGACGCAACCGGCTGACCGGCCGACTTCTCAGATGTCAGGGCTGTGATTTTGTAATAGGGGTGGGCGACGGCAAGGCGCACCAACTCCGCGCCGGTATAGCCACTGGCGCCTGCGATGGCTACCCTGAACTCCTTGGGCATGACGTCGTACCCTCTCTCTAAAAAAACAGGTTTTTACAGGGAAGAGGCCAGCATCGGCTACTACGGAACGACACACCCGCCGCAGGGGTTCTAGTCCTACGCTCTCATTCGTTCCAACAGTTACCGCTTAGAGTATTGGAAACGTTTGCGAGCGCCTTTCTGACCGTACTTCTTGCGTTCCTTTACCCGTGAGTCCCTGGTGAGGAGTCCTTCTTTTTTAAGAAGGGGGCGCACTGAGGCGTCCATGGCCACTAGCGCTCTGGCAATGGCATGGCGAAGGGCTCCTGCCTGTCCTGTGGGACCTCCCCCCTCAACCGTGGCGGTGACCGAGCACTTGCCTAGCACGCCAGCCTGTTCGAGCGGAAACTGAATGATCTGTCTCAAGGTGAGACGCGGAAAGGCCTGTTCCAGTGGTTTACGATTAACAGCAATGTCGTTCCCCGTTGGTGAAAGCCATACCCGCGCGACCGCGCATTTTCTCCGACCTGTTGCATAGTATAGTGACCCTGTCATGGATCAGCTTCCTCCTCTTTTCTTCTTATCCTTGCTGATGCCGCTCGATGTTGTCGAGGTTAGAGAGACAGTGGTTGTGGCTGTTGTGCCTGATGAGGATGGTGCGGGCCAGCATAGACTCTCAGCTTTCGGGCCATCCCCTTTCCCAATGGATTTTTGGGGAGCATTCCCTCGATGGCTTGAACGAGCAATTGTGCGGGATTTTTTCGGAACAACTGTTCCGCCGTGGCGGTTTTCAAGCCCCCCGGGTAGCCGGTGTGGCGGCGATATAGCTTGGTTTTCATCTTATTGCCGGTCAGCTGGATCTTCTCGGCGTTGATGATGATGACATGGTCACCCATGTCGATATGGGGCGTGAATGTTGGATGGTGTTTCCCCCGCAGAACAGAAGCCACACGAGCGGCCAGGCGCCCAAGGGTTTTCCCTTCCGCATTGATTACATACCACGTGTGTTTCACATTGGCAGGTTTCTCAAAGTAAGTCATCCTCTCTCTCCCACATGATGCACGTTTGTTAAAAAGAAGAACAACGATACGGTGATGGTACCGTACCGCTTAGGTTTCAAGCGGTTTCGACTCGATTTTATTCAACCACGCTTCCAAATTCTGGCCGCTTCGCCGTTTCCAGACATCTGGGGTAGCATAAACCGGAGCTTGGCAGCGCAAGGCCAGGGCGATGGCGTCGCTGGGCCTCGCGTCAATGGTCCTCGTCACCCCTTTGGCTTCCAGGTGCACTGTTGCGAAGTATGTGTTGTGCTTGACATCCGTCAGAACGACTCTTGTTGTTTTGATCCCCAGATGCTCACCCATGTTTTTGATGAGGTCATGACTCATGGGGCGAGGAGTGAGTAACCCATCGAGGGCTCGGCGGATGGCTTCGCCTTCCGATGCTCCAATCCAGATCATGAGATATTCCGTAGGTTCATCGGAACGGGAAAGCACGACGATTCGGGTGTCGGTGGCCGAATCATCAAGCACCCGGTCAACTTTCAACTCTATCAACGACTCCATCCACTCTTGCACTCCTGCAAGGCCACTCCTCAATGGAATGCCGCGTGATTTTCAGGAATCTAGTTTGCCGAAATCATCTGGCTTTAAATTTTCTAGCCACTGAGCCAGTTCTTCTGAGCCCTGCTTTTTGATGACCGATTCGTTGACAAAGATAGGAGCCTCTGTGCGAAGCGCCAATGCAATCGCGTCGCTTGGTCTGGAGTCCACGGTGTATTCTGAGTCGCCATGCATCAGGTGTATTTTGGCAAAATATGTATTTTCGTTCAGGTCAGTAATCACGACACTGATGACTTTTGCGTTCGCCGCATCTAAATAGGCTTTCATGAAATCGTGCGTCATGGGGCGAGGAGGGGAGATGTGCTCCATCGCTAAACTGATCGCACTGGCCTCTGGTTTTCCGATCCAAATCGGCAACATCTCTGATTGAGTCTCATCGCGAAGGATGACAATGTAGGCATTATTGTACGGGTCGAACATGAGACCCTTGACATACATTTGGGAGATCATCCCGCCGATCACTCCCTTTCTAGAGATGAGCAACAATAATCAGAGATGAGAAAAACACATTACCCTAGCATTACTTTGTTTATGCTGTCAACGATGGTCTTTGTATGGTCTTTCAAATCAAAGCAAAGCAATTCAGATCAAAGTCAAATCAAAGCAATTCGAGATAAGACGAGATCCTTTATTCTTATATATTCTTATTTATTCTTTTTGCTTTTCCTTTGGTCTTAATATCTTCTTCACCGTGCCATCTTATCTCTCGCCTGCTTACATGGTCACCAGCTCATTTTATTTTTTAGGTTTTTAGGTAGATAGATGGGAGAGGAAGCAGCCGGGAAGAGCCGATTGGATTGGAGAAGAGAGGAGCGGACGGCCAAAGCTGATGCCAGAATGCAGCGAATAAGTGAATAAAGAGAAGAGAGCACGGAACAGGAAGAAACACGGGAAGAAACAATGGAGCCGCTCCCTGCTGGTGCAAGTTCAAGAAGAGCTGACTGGCCGATAGTTTTCAGCTACCTTTGATGAATCGACCGGTTCTCCCAACTTCAAAAACGCTTTCATCTGCTTTCGGACCAGTTCGCGGCCGCTTTCATCTCCCAGGTTGACTCGGTATTCATTGATGATCATGACCCTCATACTTTCCCACTTTTTCCAGCAACTCTGACAAACCTTGGCCTTGACTTCTGCTTCCAACTTGCCCAAGAACAAAGGGGCAGTAATGGCTTCGCCGGTTTGTCCGCATGTGACGCATGTTACTTCCGCCATGTTTTGATACTCCTTCGGTTTGGGATAAATGCTGATTTAGGCCGGATCAGCCCTCTCTCTTTTACAAATGGAGGGTGCAGGCACTATATCAGACATGGCTTCCTGAAAAAAGAGACATGGTTGTCACGCATTGACCGTAGGAAACCATCATGCTACAAAGACCTGCTCCTTAAGGGGGAGAGAAAGAAGAGCAATGGTGGGCCCGGATGGCGGAACTGGCAGACGCGCCGGACTCAAAATCCGGTTCTCGTGAGAGAGTGGGAGTTCGACCCTCCCTCCGGGCACCAAGGTCCTTACGGAGTTTGTGGGAGATGGACGTTGTGTGAAGAAGGTCGAGGATTTGTTTCGCCCCTCTTGACACTTGGAGGCAGTTGACCTAGGTTTCCATTCATTCATGAATAGAAATAGACCCAATGAGAGAAGTGCTGTGGCAGAGTCCACTTATTCCATAAATATCAATAAAAAAATTAAAAAAATTTTTAATCACCATACAAGGAGGCAGTCCATGCGAAAGGTGTTGGCACTGGGGGCCGTGATTCTGTTGGTCGGCTCTGCAGACATCGCGAAGGCTCAGGAGCGCCTGCAACAATCGTCCGGTGGGTCTGCGATGGGTGTGGGAACGGGGGTCGGCGACGTGTCTGGGCACGCCAACCGAGTGCAAGCGTTTGATCGGAATGCGTTTCTTGATCGCCTGTCTCTTCCGGAAACCATTTACGGAAGAGTGCTGGCAATCGATTTCCCCGGTAACAAAATGCATTTGGAAACGGGTGGCAGTTCCCATGACGAAGGCCGGGCTGGATTGGGCGCGATGAACTCCATGACCGTGTATTTCGATGAGCGGACCAACATGGATCAAATCAAGACGCTCAATGCCGGGGATGACATTTCTCTGCAAGTCGTCGAGGCCACGACTCCTCACCAGGAGTTTGGTACAGGTCGCAAGATTGTTCGGGAGGTTTACCTACTGCGCAAAAATGAGAAATTGGCGGGGTTTGGAGGGCTTGGGCAACGACCAGATCCAGTCACTGAACGGGGAATTGAGACAAACAGCGCCAGCACCACGGGAGGAATCCCGGGGGGAGTCTTGCCAGGGAAAATTGGTGGGATCGTGGACACCACGATCGGAGAATACACGGGGTCGGCTCCATGCTGGAATTGCGAGCCTCAGCCTGGGTGGGGCTACAGCCCGAAGCAAACCAAATCCGACTACGGCCCTGATCCATCCAAACCAAATCTGGTCAAGGGGCTTGAGTAAGAGTTAGGCAGGAATCTTACGAGTGCGAGTATCCTCTTAAGAAGAGGGTGGCTTTTGGCCACCCTCTTTCTGCATGACCAGCTTGCATCAGCGGAGAGGGTCGTCTCCATTAAGGGAGAGTGATTAAAGCGGTTGAAAGAAAAAACGGGCTTCTCTCTGCACGGACCAACGAAGAAGTAGGTGCACCAATGAGTGACTTATCAAGTGGGTCGGTTCTGTCTGAATCGGATCATGAGGAACTTGACCTGCGGGGTGTGATATGCCCCTACAATTTCATCAAGACCAAGCTCAAGTTGGAAACGATGAAAGAGGGGCAAATTCTGTCTGTGCTCCTCGATGAGGGTGATCCTATCAGGAATGTCCCCCAAAGTGTCCAGAATGAAGGCCACACCATTGTGGCGGTAGAACAACAAGATCGCGTCTATCGTGTCTTGATCCGCCGCGAAGACACCGACTAATTCTGGTTGGTAGTCTGGTGTCCGAAGGGGGCCTCTTTCCTTGTGGCTCCGCCGCTGATCACAAGTGTGATGCTCTGCGGAAGGGGGTGGGGTGCTTCCCGTAGCTGCTTGTGAAGGCGGGCGGCGGCTCCGATCAGGACTCGCTCATGCGGCAAAGTGAGGTCACAGGCCACTACCAGCCGGCGCCGGGGAGCAAGGCTGGCAACCACGCGTAATGCGGGCAATAGCGAGCGAGTGATACAAAAGGCAACAACGGCGAAGTTGGTTGTCAGCAGCATGGAAAGGCGTCGATGGATAGCCTGTTCGGTGGTCGGCAGTTGGCCTACGAACACAAAATGATCGCTTGAAAGTCCTGCCAGTGAAACAGCGGCTGTGAGGGCTGAAGGCCCGGGAATGGATATGACAGGGATGCCATGTCGCTGGGCAGAGCGCACGAGAGTTGATCCCGGATCGGCAACCACCGGCGATCCGCAGTCCGATACGAGGGCAAGTCGCGCGCCGCGTTTGAGGCGATCGATCAAGACCGCCACTTTTTGCGGGATGTCTGTCGGCCCATAGCTTGTGATGGGTGTGCTGAGACGATGATGGTTCAGAAGACGGCTCGTGACAGTCGGATTTTCCGACACGATGAGATCGACGTCGCGCAGGATATCAAGGGCGCGCACAGTAATGTCGTCGTGGTGTCCGAGCGGCACGGCAACCACATAGAGGCAGCCTTTCGGCCTTTGTTGACTCTGTTCACGTTGCATCGATATAATTTTTTGCCGCTCTTCGCAATTTCGCCGCCAGCCGGAATCGAGAAAAGGCACGGTCAATGGCCTCCGTCTGTTTCATGCTGACCATGGTCTTGTACTTTGCGGCCACGGTGTCGTTTCTTGTTTATTTACTGCGGCGTTCGGAAGCCCTGTCCAATGTTTCCTTGGGGATTACGGCGGCGGGATTTCTGTTTCACACCCTTGCCCTAGCGGCAAAGATGGCCGTCGCTTCCTCTTCATCCCCCCCCAGCTTCTTTGAAGCACTCTCATTCTTTTCCTGGATGATCATCCTGGTGTTTCTCGCCGTGGAGATTCGGCATCGGATTCACGTGCTGGGATCGTTCATGGTTCCGCTGGCCCTCATGTCGCTTGTCTCGGCGGCGGCTTTGCCCCAAACGGTTCCGACACTTCAGCCGGTCTTCAAGACTCTGTGGGTGCATGTGGCCTTGAGCATGTTGGGTGCAGTGGGGTTCACGGTGGGATTTGTAGCGGGGGTCATGTATCTGATTCAAGAGCGCCTGCTCAAATCGAAGCGATTTAATGTCCTCTATACGAAGTTGCCGGCCCTTGATTTTCTTGATCGGTTAAATCAGCAGTCGATTGTGTGGGGGTTCCCATTGCTCACATTGGGAATTGTGACCGGAGCCATCTCCGCAGAATTTTCCCGCGGTTCGTATCTGACGTGGAATGCGGAGCAGACAGGAGCGATGGTCACCTGGCTCTTTTACTTCGTTGTGCTGGTGGGCCGTCTGACGGTCGGCTGGCGAGCAAGAAGGGCCGCCTACCTCACGGTGGTGGGATTCGCCTGCGTAATTCTCACCTTGGTAGGAGTGGTGCTTAAAAGTTACGGAGATGTCTCGTAACATGCACGTGATCGTCCTGGGCTTAAGTCACAAGACGGCGCCGATCGAAATCCGCGAGAAGTTGGCCGTTCCGGAAAGCCGCCTGGGCGAAGCGCTTGTTCGTTTGTGCACATACGAAGGGGTGCGGGAAGGACTCTTGCTCTCCACCTGTAACCGCGTTGAAGTGTATTCGGTGGTTGATGACATCGACGTCGGGCACGAGCGTCTGCTGGAATTCCTTGCGGATACGAATCTATCGTTGTCCTCCGAAGAACTGACGCCGCATCTGTATTGGTATGTGGGAGAACGGGCCATCGCCCACTTGTTTCGCGTGGCCGCCAGTCTTGATTCGATGGTTATCGGCGAATCGCAGATCCTCGGCCAACTGAAAGACGCCTTCGAAGTCGCCCTGGCGCATAAAACGACGGGCGTCATCATGAACAAAATCGTCAAGAAGGCCATTTCGGTCGCCAAACGGGTGAGGACTGAAACGAAAATTGCGGAAGCCGCCGTCTCGGTCAGTTATGCGGCGGTCGAGCTGGCCAAAAAGATCTTCTCCAATCTCAACGAAAAAACCGTCATGCTTGTGGGAGCTGGCGAGATGGCAAAGCTCGCGGCCCGCCATTTGATTGCCCAAGGAGTTCGCCAGGTGCGGATTACCACCAGGACGCCTCAGCACGCCATCGATCTGGCAGAGCGGTTCGGTGGCACCCCTATCCCTTTCGACCATTTCAAGGAGGACATGGCGGCGGCGGACATTATTTTGGTCTCCACCGGAGCATCGCATTACTTGATTGATGCGGAAGATGTCCAACGGGCGGTCGCCAAACGGGGCAATCGTCCCATGTTCCTGATCGATATCTCAGTTCCCCGCAATATCGAACCGGCGGTTCGCCATGTCGATAATGCGTTTTTGTTCGATATCGACGATTTGCAACACAGGGTCCAACAAAATCGAGAGGAGCGGCTACGGGAAGCGGAAAAAGCCGAGCGGATGATCGGGGAGGAAGTTGCCGGCACCGTTGAGTGGATACGATCGTTGGAAGTGACTCCGACGATCGTCGCCCTACGGAACCGGGTGGACGAGATAAAACAGGCCGAGCTCGAGCGTGTCCTGGGCCGGTTGCCTCACCTCTCTCCACAGGACCGTGAATTGATCGAAGGGTTAGCGTCGGCCATTGTCAACAAACTGATCCATCGGACGATGGTGACGCTAAAGGCGGAAGTGAATTCGGCGAATGGTCCAGCGTTCATCGAGGCCGCTCGCCGGTTCTTTTCTCTGGACCAATCCTCGCCATCCGGTACGACGGAGGAAGAGCGGCTTCGGTCGCTTTCCAGCAAGTCCCGTCTCTCCGGCCATGAGGAGGCGGAATCGGTTGTCCGCAAACAGGTGCGTTGACTCAGCCGGGGAGCTGGCACAGGAATGGTCGTGCCAACAGGTCGTCGATCAAATTTGACAATCGGAACGAGAGGGAGCCAGCTTGCGCTCCGGCAGAGCGAGTGGTTTCGGGAACAGGTCCGCGCGGTTGCACCGGATATCCACATTACGCTGCGCAAGATCCGAACAACGGGCGATAACATTCTGGATGTGCCGCTGGCGAAGATTGGCGGGAAAGGGCTATTCGTCAAAGAAATCGAGGAAGCGCTCCTCGCCGGTGAGATTGATCTGGCGGTTCACAGCATGAAGGACGTGCCAGCCCAAATGCCGACAGGGCTTGATCTTCTCTGTGTGCCTCCTCGCGAAGATGCCCGCGACGCCTTGATCAGTAACGGCGGCCAAAGTTTGAAGACGCTTCCCCCTTATTCCGTGGTCGGTACCGCCAGCCTTCGTCGTCAGGCCCAACTGCTGAGTGTGAGGCCAGACCTGCGCATTCAGATGTTGCGGGGCAACCTCGACACGAGGCTGCGAAAGTTTAAAGAGGGAGCGTTTGACGCGATTGTTCTGGCGTCAGCCGGGTTGCATCGGATGGGATGGGCAGGGGAGATTACCGAGTATCTTGATCCATTGGTCAGCCTTCCGGCCATTGGCCAGGGGGCGTTAGGCATTCAAGGACGAAAAGATGACGCCTTTGTGCGGTCGATTTTGGAACCCCTTAATGATGCCGTGACGTGGACAGCCGTGACGGCAGAACGGGCGTTTCTCTATCGGCTGCAAGGCGGCTGTCAAGTACCGATCGCCGCTCATGCGACGGTGTCAGCCGGTAGGGTATTGTTGGACGGTCTGGTGGCCAGTGTGGACGGGAAGACCGTGATTCGTGATCAGATTGAGGGGCCGGAAGGTGAGGCAACCGCTCTGGGGACCCATTTGGCCGAGCGATTGCTTGCAAGAGGTGCCGAGAAGATCTTGCGAGATATTTATGGAGTCGGCGGATGAGCACGGCGGAGACCCAGGGCAAGGTGTATTTGGTCGGGGCGGGTCCTGGGGATCCCAAGCTCCTGACTCTTCGAGGGCTTGAATGTCTCAAACGCGCGGACGTTGTCCTGTACGATTATCTGGCCAATGTCGAACTCCTCAAACATGCTCCCGACCACGCGGAGCGCATCTATGTGGGGCGTCGTGGCAGAGGAACCTATCCGGGGCAGGAGGAAATTAATCGTTTGTTGATTGAACAAGCGAAGCAGGGGAAGACCGTCGTGCGGCTCAAGGGGGGGGATCCCTTTGTATTCGGGAGGGGAGGAGAAGAAGCGGAAGCCTTGGCGTCAGCCGGCATCGATTTTGAGGTTGTGCCTGGTGTGACAGCCGCGATTGCCGCCCCCGCCTACGCCGGTATTCCTGTGACTCACCGCACCTTGGCGTCAACCGTGACGTTTGTGGCCGGCCATGAAGATCCGACGAAACCGGAGACGGCGATGGAGTGGCCGCGGTTGGCTACCAGTCGTGGCACGCTGGTCTTTCTCATGGGAGTCAAAAATTTGCCTGCTATCACGGCCAAGTTGCTCGCTGAAGGCCGGTCGCCCGATACGCCTGTGGCAATCATTCGATGGGGCACCAAGGCTGTACAGCAAACGGTCGTGGGGATGTTGGCCGACATTGCCGACAAGGCGGAAGCCGCCAAGATTGAGCCGCCAGCAGTCATCGTCGTGGGAGAAGTAGTGCGTCTCCGGTCTCAGCTCAACTGGTTTGAGACCAAGCCCCTGTTTGGAAAACGTGTGTTGATGACAAGGGCCCAAGAACAGGCATCGGAACTGGCGGAACGGCTGGCCGCCTATGGAGCCGAGCCGGTTGAGGCGCCGACAATTCGTATCCTTCCTCCAGAGGATTGGGGCCCGGTTGATCGAGCCATCCGATCCCTTTCGTCCTATGACTGGGTGATTTTCACTAGCGTCAACGGAGTCATTCAGTTTATGAGGAGAGTTTGGGCTTGTGGGTTTGATGCCCGCTGCCTGGCTGGGCGGCAAATTTGTTGTATCGGGCCGCGCACGGCGCACGAACTTGAAAAGTTCGGGGTGAAGGCTGATGTGGTCCCGACGGAATACCAAGCCGAGGGCATCCTTGGAGCTTTACAGGAGATGAATACCCGGTCGGCGCGCGTCCTCATTCCACGGGCAGAAGTCGCTCGCGAGGTGCTGCCGGACGAGCTGCGGGCCCGTGGAGCTCATGTCGATGTCGTGCCGGTGTATCGGACAGTGGTGCCGAACGGAACCGGCGAACCATGGAGGCGCCTGCTGGCGGAGGGCCAGGTGCAGGTAGTGACGTTTACCAGTTCGTCCACCGTCCGCAATTTTGTCACCATCGTGGGGGGGGGGGAACAGGCCGTTTCGCTCTTGCGGCCCGTCGTCGTGGCTGTTATTGGACCGGTGACGGCGAAAACTGCCGAGGAATTGGGACTCACTGTTTCGGTGATGCCGGAAGCTAACACGATTCCGGCATTGGTCAATGCCATTGTGCGGTATTATCGGAGCCGGGAGACAGCTCTCACCAACGCGTAAAAGCGACGGCTGGCGAAGCGGATCGACGGCGAGAGACTCAAAGAGCCAAGACCAGCATAAAAAGGAGGAAGGCGGCATGGTTCCAGTCAAGTCCTTCATGATTCCAAGGGAAAAGTTTGTCACGGTGCAGCGGGATACGGATGCGCAGACCGCGGCGCGGATCATGCGTGACAAGGGGATCGGCAGTCTATTTGTCACCAACGATCGTGAGATCATCGGCATTGTCACGGATACGGACATGATGCGGCGGGTTGTGGCGGCGGGGGCGGACCCCACCAAGACCACCGTGGAGCAGATCATGTCCGCTCCGATCATGACCATCGAAGAAAACAAGACCCTCCTGGACGCCAACGATCTGATGGCTCAGTCACATGTGCGCCACCTTGGGGTGACCAAAGATGGAAAATTGGTTGGCATGATTTCCGTCCGCGACTTGGTGGTGTTTCTAACTAACCTTCCCCGGAAAAAGTAGGTCGATGGCTTTTCCCGTCCAGCGACTACGCCGACTCCGCCAGCAGGACGCCCTGCGACGAATGGTACGGGAGACGGCGCTGTCTGCCGCCGACTTGATTGCGCCCTTCTTCGTCGTGGAGGGACAAGGAAAGCGAGAGCCTATCGCCTCTATGCCGGGTCAATATAGGCTCTCGATTGATCTGCTGGTGGAGGAGGCTGCTGAGATCAAGGCGCTGGGCATCCCAGCGATCATTCTATTCGGTATTCCGTCCTTTAAGGATGAGCAAGGCAGTGCCGGGCTGGATCCTCACGGCATTGTGCAGCGGGCTGTGCGGGCGGTGAAAAAGGCGGTCTCCGACTTGATCGTCATTACTGACGTCTGCATCGATGAGTACACCAGTCATGGACATTGTGGGATTGTTCGTGATGGGAAGGTCTGCAATGATGAGACATTGCAGTGTCTCAAGATCATGGCACGCACCCATGCAGAGGCCGGAGCCGACATGGTGGCGCCATCGGATATGATGGATGGGCGAGTGGCAGCGATCCGTGGCGAGTTGGATCGAGCCGGGTTCGCCGACGTTCCAATCATGGCCTATGCCGCCAAATACGCCTCCTGTTTCTACGCCCCGTTTCGGGACGCCGCCTTTTCAAGTCCTCAATTTGGCGACCGCCAGTCGTATCAAATGGATCCCGCCAATCGGCGCGAAGCCCTCCGTGAAATCGAGCTCGATATTGAAGAGGGGGCGGACATCATCATGGTGAAACCAGCCCTGCCGTACTTGGACATCATCGCCGATGCGAGGGCTCGAACCCTGCTGCCCATCGCTGCCTATCAGGTCAGCGGCGAATACAGTATGATCAAGGCTGCCGCCCAAGCCGGTTGGTTGGACGAACGGCGTGCGATCATGGAATCATTGCTGGCGATTAAACGGGCTGGCGCCGACATCATTTTGACATACTTTGCCAAGGACGCCGCGCGGTTGCTATCTTGATCACGCGCTGACCCGGTCATGAAGATCACTCGCGGATACCAGCAGGAGGTCTCGCGTCCCTATCCGGTTGTAACAATCGGAAATTTTGATGGCCATCATGTGGGGCACCGCGCCCTCTTGCACGCTGTGGTCGAGACAGCGCGGCGGGTGGAGGGAACCGCCGTGGTGCTGACGTTTGACCCCCATCCGGTCACGATCCTGGCTCCCCAGGCCGACCTCCAGTTTTTGACGGGTCCCGAAGAAAAAGTGGCGTTTTTTGAAAAAGCCGGCGTCGATGAAGTCGTCTTCGTGGAGTTCACTCCGTCGTTTGCCGCCCTGTCTCCCGAGCAGTTTGTCGAGCTCGTGTTGGTGCGGGGACTCCATGTGAAGGAACTGTTTGTGGGGCGGCACTTTGTGTTCGGTTACCGTCGAACGGGAACCGTGCAGCATCTGGCGGCCTTGGGCGTCCATCATGGCTTTCTCGTCCATCCAATGGATCCGGTGCTGGCTGAGGGGGCGGTCGTCAGTTCCACAAGGATTCGGCAACTCATTCGAGCGGGGAAGGTGGAAGAGGTGATTCCCCTGTTGGGACGCCGTTATGCGATCGCCGGGACCGTCGTTCGGGGAGCGCAAAGAGGGCAGGAAGTGGGATGGCGAACGGCTAATATTCGGATTCCTCCTGATCGAGTGATTCCGCCGGATGGGGTCTATGCGACGGTCGCCATTTACCAGGGGCGTCAGCATGATGCAATTTCCTATATCGGCACAAGGCCGACGTTCGGCGCGGGCGAACGGATCCTCGAGACGCATGTGTTGGGCCACGAGCGGGATCTGGATCTGTATGGAGAGCGGATTGTCATCGAATTCATCGGGCGCGTGCGAGGGGATGTGTGCTTTTCGGGTCGTGAGGAGTTGAGCCGACAAATCGCGCTCGATGTCGAGTCCGCGAAGACGATGTTGCGTCGTCACCATGCGACGGTGGAGAATCGATGACGGCGATGGCTTCCCATTTGGCGAGAGGGAGTGAAAGAACGGGCCGGTCGTCATTGTTGCGACAGGTTGTCCGGACCATTCGAAGCCGACAATTGATCGAACCTGGCCAACACTTACTCGTGGCGGTCTCCGGGGGGCCGGACTCCATGGCGTTGTTGTCGTTGCTCCACCGATTGCGACCCTCCTGGCGGTTAACCTTGACAGTGATTCACTGCAACTATGGGCTGCGGGGAGAAGAATCTGACGGCGATCAGGACTGCGTGGAAGCTGTCTGTAGCCAACTGGGCTTGCCGCTGATCGTGGAGCGGCTCAATGTCGATTCGCGCCCGCGAGGAATGTCTCTGCAGTCGGCAGCCCGCGAGCTGCGTTATGAGGCAATGAGAAAAGCGGCCCGGGCCTGCGGTGCAGATCGGATTGCCCTTGGCCACACCGCCGACGACCAGGCTGAAACGGTTCTGCTGTGGATCTTGCGCGGAGCCGGTTTGGCCGGTCTGTCTGGTATGCCCGTCTGCCGTGACGGATTGTTTATCCGGCCGTTATACGAAACGAGACGCCGAGAGGTGTTGGCCTACCTGCGTGACGAGAACGTCCCATTTCGCATCGACTCCAGCAATCAGAAGCCCCTGTATCTGCGGAATCGCATCAGGCATGAGATCGTACCAGCCTTGGAGCATGTGGTTCCGTCGGCCGTTCAAGCGCTTTGCCGACTTGCCGACCTCTGCGCGGAGGATAACCGGCATCTTGATAGGCAGGTCATGGCCCTGTGTAGCGGAAAGATGACCCCGTTGGGTGATGGGCGGTTCGAGGTGGACCGTGCCTTTTTCAAGGGCCTGCCGCGGGTGGTTCAGAGGCGCGTCGTCAGACATCTTTGTCAAATGGTCGATGTGTTGCGGCGGCCGCCCAGGTTCGGACAGGTGGAGGCCGTTATCCGTCTTGCCAATGGTTCTACGGGTTTCTCGGTGAGGCGTCTGGGATCGGCAATGATCGTCGTCGAACGAACTCGCTTGTGGAGTGCCCCATCAGATTTTCCTGCAGATTTTCCTGTAACATTTCCCGAGCCGCCGAACGTTTCGTCGGGGTTCCCTGTTCCAGTCGAGTTGCCTGTACCGGGAACCGTGGTGTGGCCCGCGACAGGTCATCGCATTGAGGCCCATCGAGCACGGAAAGCAGATCTTCCGCCGCTCAGGAGCAATCGAAACACCATTGCCGTCGATGCCGCCAGGATTTCTGAACCACTGACGGTCAGGGGCTGGAAACCAGGCGACCGTTTTTGTCCCCTTGGCATGGGGGGGCGTTCTAAAAAACTCCAAGATTTTTTTACCGATCTCAAGATCTCGGCCTCCGAAAGGCGTTGCATCCCCATCGTTGAGGCTCCCGAAGGCATTGTCTGGGTTGTTGGACATCGACAGGATGATCGGTGGTCTGTGGATGAGGCAACAGAATGGTGTGTGGTGTTGCATGTGCGGAGCGAATCGGCGGCTGTAGAAAGTTAATGTTGAAGAAGTTGATGGTGATTATGGAACGGTTGTTTGGCAAGCCGATCGTGACACAGGAGCAAATGAAAGCCCGCATCCGTGAATTGGGGCGACAGATCAGCGCGGATTATGCCGGCAAGGACCTTGTGTTGATTGGTGTCCTCAAGGGAGCCTATGCCTTCTATGCGGATTTGGCCAGAGCCATCCGTATTCCGATCAGAGTGGACTTTCTTATTGTCGCCACTCCAGCCAGCCACGGGCGAACCGTGAAAAGGCCGAAGCTCGTTACCGATTTGACGGAGACGATCAAGGGGAAGGATGTTCTCCTGGTCGAGGACATTGTTGATTCGGGAGTGACAGCCCAACGGTTGTTGGTGTCGTTAGCAAGGAAAAAGCCGCGTAGTATCAACATCTGCACCCTCCTGAATAAGCAAGAAAACCGAACCGTCGAGGTGCCACTTGCCTACGTAGGATTTACCGTCCCTAATCAATACATCGTCGGGTATGGGTTGGACTTCCAGCAGCGGTATCGAAATCTTCCCTATTTAGCAGTTCTCGAGCACAAGGATCGTGGAAAGATGGGCAAGAGATGATGCGTTGTTGTCAAGCTGATTGTGCCTATGTTAACATTTCAACAAAGGGGAGAAAGAGGGTAGGTTTTTTTCTTACCTAGCACGAAGGAGAGAGCCTGGATGAATTCCAGAGTCAAGAATTTGCTGTTCTGGGTTGTTGTCGGCCTGTTCATGATCTTGTTGTTCAATCTGTTTAGCGTGCCGACTCATGCACCGGAAGAAGAAATCATTTTCAGCGATTTCATGGCAAAGCTTGACAAGGGCGATGTGGAGAAAGTCCTGATCAAGGGGAATCACATCAGCGGGGTATTAAAGGACAAGACCAGAATTCGGACCTATGCGGCGGAGTACCCGGATTTGGTCAGGATCCTCCGCGAAAAGGATGTCCAGATCGAGGTCAAGCCGCCAGATGAAAGTCCGTGGTACATCACGTTTCTAGTGACATGGGGGCCGTTTATTTTATTCCTAGGTCTTTGGTTCTTCCTGATGCGCCAGATGCAGATCGGCGGTAATAAAGCTCTTTCCTTTGGAAAGAGTCGAGCTCGCATGTTGACAGAGGACCGAAAAAAAGTGACCTTCGCCGATGTCGCGGGTATCGATGAGGCCAAAGAGGAAGTACTGGAGATCATTGATTTCCTTAAAGATCCGCGGAAATTTCAAAAGCTGGGAGGACGAATTCCTAAAGGGGTATTGGTCGTTGGTCCCCCCGGCACAGGGAAAACCCTCTTGGCAAAAGCAATTGCTGGGGAAGCAGGGGTGCCATTCTTTAGTATCAGTGGTTCGGATTTTGTGGAAATGTTTGTGGGGGTGGGTGCCTCCCGTGTTCGTGATCTCTTCGAACAAGGTAAGAAACACGCGCCCTGCATCATTTTCATTGATGAAATCGATGCAGTCGGTCGGCTGCGGGGTGCTGGCTTGGGAGGAGGGCATGATGAGCGGGAACAGACACTCAACCAACTCCTGGTGGAAATGGATGGTTTCGATACCACCGAGGGCATTATTCTTGTAGCGGCAACCAATCGTCCCGATGTGTTGGATCCGGCGTTGCTTCGTCCTGGACGGTTTGACCGGCAGGTGGTGGTGAACCGGCCAGATGTGCGGGGCCGGCTTGAAATCCTTAAGGTGCACACGAAGAAGGTGCCCATCGCAGCCAACGTTGAACTTGAAAAGATCGCACGGGGAACACCTGGATTCTCCGGTGCTGATCTTGAGAATCTGGTCAATGAAGCGGCCTTGTGGGCGGCTCGCCAGAACAAGAAGGAAGTCGAGACCGTGGACTTTGAAATGGCTAAAGATAAGGTCTTGATGGGGGCTGAGCGCAAGAGCATGATCCTCACCGACGAAGAGAAACGGATCACGGCCTATCATGAAGCAGGTCATGCCTTGATGGCCAAGCTGCTACCGGGTACCGATCCGGTCCATAAGGTAACGATCATCCCACGGGGGCGAGCACTGGGTGTCACCATGCAGTTGCCGACTGACGATCGGCACAGTTATTCAAAAGAATTTCTTTTGAACACATTGGCGATTCTGATGGGCGGGCGGGTCGCGGAAGAGTTGGTGTTCAATCATGTCACCACTGGTGCGGGCAATGACCTGGAACGGGCAACCGACTTAGCTCGTAAAATGGTTTGCGAATGGGGGATGAGCGAGAAGCTAGGGCCGCTGACCTTTGGGCAGAAAGAAGACGCAGTATTCCTGGGGCGGGACTTCGTGGCCAGGCGGGATGTCAGCGATCAAATCGCTCTTGAAATTGATCTGGAAATCAAACGGTTTGTCACCGAAAATTACGAGCGAGCCAAACGTATGCTCACCGAGCAGATGGCGAGCTTAAAAGCGTTAGCTGAGGCCTTGCTCGAAAAGGAAGTCTTGGATGCTCCGGAGATCGATCAAATCCTGATGCAGAGTTCTTCTCACCACACGGTTCCTGCATAGTGGGTTGAGTATTCGGCTTGCTATCTCTGTCTTTCAATCTCAAATCTGGGGAGGAGCTGTAAGTGCCCGCTCCTCCCTGCATGTTTCCTCTCGGCCCCTTATTTCTTTACGAAGCAGCCACGGCATCGTATGTGATGTAGGGCGGTCTGTTTCTTGCTGATCCTAAAAGTTAGTCAACACCGAGAAGATCAGAGGATGGAGCTGTCTTCTTCCCCGCTGTTCCGATGCCGATTTTGGGCGAGGGGGCGCCTTATCGATTGTCGTGAACGACCATTGATCATGGGGGTGGTCAATGTCACCGCCGATTCGTTTTATGATGGTGGACGGTATCTTGAACCGGAACGTGCCATCGCCCACGCCCTGGAGTTGGTCGAGCAGGGAGCTGACATCCTAGACATCGGGGCGGAGTCAACGCGGCCTGGGGCAAAGCCGGTTAGCGAAGAGGAGGAGCTTGCACGCCTGCTCCCTGTTGTTGGTCCAGTGGCCCGCCGAGTGGCGGTCCCAATTTCTGTGGATACGATGAAGTCAGCAGTGGCTCAGGCTGCATTGGATGCAGGGGCATCGATTATCAACGACATCAGTGCCTTGCGTGAAGACAATCGTATGGCATCGGTAGTGGCTCGCTCGGGGGCGGCGGTCATTCTGATGCATATGCAGGGGACGCCACTTACAATGCAGGATGCCCCCCAGTATCAGGATGTGGTTCATGAAGTTGGTGAATTTCTTCAGGAGCGAGTGCGGGTTGCTGTCGAAGCAGGCATTTCAAAGCTTAATATCTTGCTTGATCCCGGCATCGGTTTTGGTAAGCTGCTGGAGCATAATCTTGACCTTCTAAATCGGTTGACTGAGCTTACGGAACTAGGGCGTCCCTTGGTGGTTGGTCCTTCCCGCAAATCTTTTATTGGCCAGATCGTGGGGCGTCCCGTGGAACAGCGAGAATGGGGCACCGCTGCGGCAGTTGCGCTGGCCGTTGAGCGAGGTGCCCGGGTTCTTCGCGTCCACGATGTAGCGATGATGGCTGATGTTGCCAAGGTCGCCGCGGCCATCGCATCACGGAACCTCTCAAGCCAGGTAGGTAGATGATGCGCAAGCTGTTTGGAACCGATGGAATACGAGGAGTCGCCAATCGCGAGCCCATGACGAGCGAGATGGCGATGCAGTTGGGGAGAGCCGCCGCCCACATTTTCATGCGACGGGCGGGGAGACATCAAATTGTGATCGGCAAGGATACCAGACTCTCGGGGTACATGCTGGAATCCGCCCTCACGTCGGGCATCTGTTCCATGGGGGTCGACGTGCTGCTAGTCGGACCGATGCCAACGCCCGCGATCGCCTTCCTGACACGAAGTCTGCGGGCTGACGCGGGGGTGGTGATCTCGGCCTCGCACAATCCGTATCAGGACAACGGGATCAAATTCTTTTCGAGCGATGGATTCAAATTGCCGGACGAGGTGGAGGCTCGAATCGAAGAGCTGATCGTCTCCGACGAGATTCGCCATCTTCGGCCCACAGCCGATCAGATCGGAAAGGCCTATCGAATCGATGATGCCGATGGGCGCTACATCGAATTTGTGAAACGGTCAGTGCCGCGTGACCTGGATTTCCAGGGCATCAAATTGGTCGTGGATTGCGCCAACGGTGCCGCGTACAAGGTGGCGCCAACGGTGCTCAGAGAGTTAGGTGCCACAGTTGAAGTGATCGGCAACAAGCCCAACGGCATGAACATCAACGACGGTTGTGGTGCCGTTCATCCGCAGATGCTCCAACGGGCCGTGTTGGAAACGCAGTCTGATCTTGGTATTGCGCTGGACGGCGATGCGGATCGCGCGATTTTTGTTTCCGAAGAGGGGAAGCTTATTGACGGTGACCACGTCATGGCGGCGTTGGGGCTCGACCTGCACCGCCAAGGGTTGCTGGCCAAACAGACCGTCGTCGGCACAGTGATGAGCAATTATGGTCTAGAGCGTTCACTGGCGAAGGCCGGTGTGTCGCTGGTCCGTACGTCGGTCGGTGACCGGTATCTGTTGGAGCGGATGCAGGCCGACGGGTATAACTTTGGCGGTGAGCAATCGGGGCACTTCATCTTTCTTGACCACAACACGACAGGTGACGGTTTAATTTCGGCTTTGCAGGTGCTGTCGTTGATGAAACGAACCAAGCAGCCCTTGTCTGAATTGGTCAAGGTGATGCAACCAGTTCCGCAAGTCCTTCTCAACGTCCAGGTTACCAAAAAGCCGGCTCTGCACTCGATCCCTGCGCTCGAAGAGGTGATGCGGGAAGGTGAGCGGAGGCTGAATGGCTGTGGACGGCTCCTCGTTCGCTATTCGGGGACTGAGCCGTTGTTGCGGATCATGGTCGAAGGGGAGGAAGACGCCCTCATTCGTGAAATCGCTCAGGATTTGGCACGTGTTGTGCGCGAACATCTTGCGTGATTTTCTGCTCGCAAGAGGGGTCCTCTATGTTGCCATCCCTCGCCGCTGCCTTTCTTCTCGGCCTGGTCGGAGGATCCTATCTGCCATTCTTTCCTCTCTCGTGCATCATCATGTTCACGGCTCTTGCGATAGGAACCAGCCTGCTCGAGCGGGCCGGTTTGATCGAATCGCGACCAGCCACGGTGCTGTATGGAGCGCTGCTCGCCGGGGTAGTGTATTGGACCATTGCGACACCGTTTCCCAGCTCAAATGAGGTGCCCGCCTCCTTCCACCTTCGCGCTCCCGAAACGATCAGTGGCCGGGTGGTGGCCCCAGTTCAACACGGTCCTGGACGCCAAACGATGCTTGTTCGATATGAGAATGATGCAGGAGAGCGGCGAATCCTGCGTCTGGTTTGGCGAGATCCTGGTAAGGCGGTGCTCTACGGCGATCTGATCTCGTTTCGGGCGAAAGTACGTCCACCGGTTGGCTCACTCAATCCTGGCGGCTTCGACTATGCCACATACGTGCGGCATCAGGGTATCGATGCCGTGGCTTCTATAGCTGGCAACGAAGCGGTGCGGTTGATTGAATCCGGTGAAGAAATGTGGCGCTGGTCTTGGGGGAATCGGATCGACCGGTGGAGAACTATGATCCGCCAATCCGCCCTGGAGTCTCTCAATCAGCCAGCGCTCGGAATTTTCCTCGGGATTATTATTGGAGAACGGGGATACCTCCAACAAGATCTTCAAGAGTGGTTCATGACGACGGGGACGGTGCATCTCTTGTCGATTTCAGGCTCGCACTTGGGCCTCGTTGCGCTGGTTGTTTTCGGGTTGGTCAGGCAAAGCACGAAGTATCTGCCCATGACTCCATTGCTCCAGATGACCCGCGTCATCACACCCTCGCGGCTGGCCATTGTCGTCACCTGGCCGGTCGTAGCACTTTATGCTTGGTTAGCGGGAGCTGAGCTGGCGACGATGCGATCGCTGGTTATGATTACACTGGGTCTGGTCGCCCTGTGGTGGGGATACGAACATCGCCTGTACCATGCCGTGGCCGCCGCCGCGTTGCTGATCGTGGTCCACAACCCGCACGCGATCTTTGACATCTCGTTTCAACTCTCTTTCTTGTCGGTGTTGGCAATCGTGCACACGATGCGAGGGCAGCAGACTCCCGCCCTTCGTGATGCTCACGACTCGCAGCAGAAACCCAGCATGGTAGGTCGAGCCCTGTCCTATGGCCGTGAGGCGCTCCTGACAAGCACCGCGGTGACGGTCGGAACATTGCCGCTCGTGGCACTGTATTTTAATCAAATTCCATGGATGGGCATTATGACCAACTTGTTGGCCGTTCCCTTCACGGGCGGGTTGTTAGTCCCATTAGGGTTGTTGTCCGCTGCCTGGACGGTCCTAAGCAGCAGCCATCACCTCATCATGAGCGCAATTTTGGAATCTTCATTAGCGGCGATGGCCAAAGCGCTTCGCTGGTGCGCCGAGCTGCCGGGAGGATCGTGGCATGTGGCTGCTCCGTCACTTCCGACCATCGTGCTCTTTTATGCAGGGCTTGTTGGTGCTTGGGCCAGCGGGATTCCTCGTTTTGCGCGAATTGCGTCAGGGGTCGTCGTCATGGTCCTGATTGGCTGGTGGGGAGTCTCGCCTCGTCTTGGGGTCGACGGCGATCATTGGCGCGTGACGTTTCTCGATGTGGGACAGGGAGACAGCGCCGTGCTCGAGTTACCTGACGGACAAACAGTCTTGATTGATGGCGGAGCCAGATACGAGCGAGTGGACATGGGGCGAGCTGTTGTAGCCCCCTTTCTCTGGAATAGAGGGATCAATCACCTTGATCATGTGGTGGCCACCCACCAACAGCTTGACCATGTTGGTGGGTTGATCTGGATCCTGGGCCACATGCCGGTCAAACACTACTGGGAGGATGGGACAGAACGGACTGAGCGGTTTGTGGCAGATCTAACGGCTACGCTGGAGTCGCAGGGTATTGCTCGCTCCATTGCGGTTCGAGGACGGGATCTTCTCGGAAAGGGGCCCTGTACCTTGAGGGTACTGAATCCATACCCAGAAGGAGCCACGCACGAGGAGATAGGAACCCGGAAGAATGGAACCGCCCTCAACAACCGATCCATTGTGTTGCGGCTGGATTGTGCAAACCACTCTCTGCTCTTTGCCGCGGATATTGAGAAAGAGGGTATTGTCCGTCTGGGGGAGGAGGGCTGGAAGCCAGTGACGGTGGTGAAAGTGCCCCATCATGGGGCACGCAGTTCTCTTGATCATGATTGGGTCAGGCGAATTCGGCCCCGTTACGCGGTCATTTCGGCCGGTCGGGCCAACACCTATGGACATCCTGTCCCCGATGTCCTACAGGCGTATGCGGAGGTGCAGGCATCGATATTGCGGACGGATCGTGATGGTGCTATCTGGATTCGCGGTCGGCTCTCATCACCGGATCTCACGGTAACTCGCATGCGAGACCGACTGTTTGAACCGGTCTCTCTTCGCCAGTGCCTCGTGGATTGTGAAAGAGAAAACTGGCGACGAGCTTGGCTTCAATGGCTGGATCGGCTGAGCTGAACAAGAGGGCGACCAAGCAACCACGACCCCTGGCAGCGAAAGGGCTTGCACTCTTAGGCCATCCCGATTAGAAGGTTAGAAGGTCCTTATGGTTCGCACAGTTGAATGGGTCAACGGTGTCGTCCGCCTGCTCGATCAGAGCCAGCTTCCGGCGAGGGTCGAGTTTCTCGACTGCAGAGATTACCAGGAAGTCGCCGACGCGATTCGAAGCCTCAAAGTCCGGGGTGCTCCGGCCATTGGCGTCACCGCAGCGTTAGGCGTCGCTTCCGGTGCACAGTCGGTCGAAGCAACGGACTATGGTGAGTTTGCCCGAGCAATTGGTCACATTTGTGACTGTCTTGCTGCAACGAGACCAACGGCCGTCAATCTGTTCTGGGCGATTGATCGGATGAAACGAACCATGCAATCACTCAAGGACCGCCCGATTCCTGCCATCAAGCAGGCGCTTGTTGATGAAGCCCTTGCGATTCTAGAGGAGGATCTTCAACTCTGTCGAGCGATAGGACGACACGGTGCGGACCTGATTCAAGACGGCCAGACGGTGTTGACCCATTGCAATGCGGGGGCTCTAGCGACGGCCGGCTACGGGACTGCGCTGGGGGTGATCCGTGCCGCCTGGGAGCAGGGGAAGAAAATTGCGGTAATCGCAGATGAGACCAGACCCGTGCTCCAAGGCGCACGGCTGACGGCGTGGGAATTGATGCAGGATCAGATTCCTGTGACCCTCATCACGGACAACATGGCTGGAGCCCTCATGAAGCAAGGCAAGATCCATCTCTGTGTGGTGGGGGCAGACCGTATTGCAGCCAATGGGGATGTGGCGAACAAGATTGGCACCTACTCGGTGGCGGTGCTGGCGAAAGCGCACGGCATTCCCTTCTATGTGGCGGCGCCTTCTTCGACCATTGACATGAAGACGAAATCCGGGGCTGACATTCCGATCGAGCAGCGCAATCCGATGGAAGTGACCACGGTCCATGGCGGTCATCTCATCGCACCGGACGGCGTGTTGGTTTATAACCCGGCTTTTGACGTGACGCCGGCCGACTTGATCACCGCGATCATCACCGAACGAGGCGTGCTGAAACCGACCGACTTGGCGGAAGTGTTTACTTAACACAGCCGATCCACACAGCCGATCCGCGTCTGCGACGCCATGACGTGTGAGGCCGAACACGCTCACGTCACTCTATACATGCACTGGTAGACCTTCAACGAAGCGATGGCGGGCGCGAGCAATACCGTCCCTCCAACCCACGTGACGTTCCTGTGCGGAAGGGCCTCGGATACGGTGATGTGTCGTCTCGGCGCCGGGCAGTTGAGCAACACGAAACGTTTCTGTTCACCACCTGTGCTTGCTGACATGTCGGTGGAGAAGCACGTGAGAGAGGGGCACCGTTCCACAGCGGTGACCATGGTTGTCCCAACAGAAGGAACACATCTTATGTGTTGATTCTGTTGAAACCCTTCAGGGCGCCACTTATAATGCGCTCGCTGGACGATTGATGTTGACAGGGAGTGCTCACGCGATGATCGAACGAACGTTGGCAATTATCAAGCCTGATGCGGTGAGAAAACGGGTGATCGGCGAGATTATCAACCGGTATGAGCAGGCGGGATTGACGCCGGTGGCGATCAAAATGATCCACATGTCCAAGTCCGTAGCAGAAGGATTTTACGCTGTCCACAAGGCTCGGCCATTCTTTGACAGCCTCTGTACGTTCATGTCTTCCGGGCCATCGGTGGTGTTGGTGTTGCAAGGCGACAATGCCATCAAAAAGAACCGAGAGCTGATGGGAGCAACGGATCCTGCCAAGGCCGAACCAGGCACGATTCGGCATGCCCACGGTACGAACATCGAGTTCAATGCTGTTCACGGTTCAGATTCTCCTGAGACCGCTGGCTTTGAGATCGGCTATTTTTTCCCTGGAATGGAAATTTTTGGATAACTGATCACGCTCAGGTACGAGTGGACGCGATCGTCTTGCAGAGACCGTTTCGCCATTCTGATCCAACAACGGACGAGGTATCTCACGGACGGCGAAGCTGATAGTAACAACCCTCTCAGAAACCTCCTGTCGGAGTAGAGCCCTATGATTCCAATAGATTTGCGATATCACACCGAGCATGAGTGGGTTCGCGTCAACGGCAAGCACGCGACGATCGGCATCAGTCATTTTGCCCAAGATGCCTTGGGTGACATCGTGTTTGTCGAGCTACCCAAGGTTGGCACTGCTGTCAAGATCGGCCAGCAGATTGGCGAGGTCGAATCGACCAAGACCACCTCCACGATCTATACGCCGGTGAGCGGAACGATCATGGCAGTCAACAACGAGCTCAAGGACCATCCCGAGCTGGTGAATGCCGATCCTTACGGCAAGGGATGGATCGTTGTCGTTGAGCTGGCCGATCCGGCAGAAATTGAACGGTTGATGACGGCGTCGCAGTACGAAGCGTTTCTCACAAGCCAAAAAACGGCCTGAGGCGCAAAAAGGCTATTCGACGACGGGTCATTGCCTGGGGGAAGGGGCTGATCCGAACCTTGGGCGTGCAACTCCCTCCTTATGAAGCCTGTGCACCTCCACATTGCCATTCTTGGAGCGGGACCCGGCGGCTATGTTGCGGCGATCCGAGCGGCCCAGCTTGGGGCCCGTGTGACAGTCATTGAACAACAGACCCTGGGTGGGGTCTGCCTCAATTGGGGCTGTATTCCCAGTAAAACGTTGCTGTCCATCATCGATCTCGGTGAGCGGCTGAAACAGGCAAGGGAGATGGGACTCCGGTTGTCCGAGCCCCCAGGCTATGACCTGGCCCGCATGGTGGCTCGGAAAAATAAAGTGGTCTCCGGCCTGGTGAAGGGCATCGCCACACTCTTTAAGGCGTGGAATATCGAGGTCGTTACGGGACGGGGAGAGTTGATCGATAACAAGACGATCGCCGTCACTGATGCCACCGGCGCCATCTCGGAGGTCAACGCTGACGCAGTGGTGATCGCAACCGGCTCGTCCTGGCCGCAACTGCCGCAGTTCCCCATTGACGGTAAGCGGATCATCACCAGTAAAGAGGCGCTTGACATGGAAACGGTGCCCCAGCGGATGGTCATCCTGGGCGGCGGGGTCGAGGGGTGTGAATGTGCCACCCTCTTTAGCGGTCTGGGCACGATGGTGACGTTGATAGAGCTGCAGCCTCGAGTGCTTCCTCTAGAAGATGAAGAAGTCTCGTCGCTGATGGAACGGGAGCTCAAAAAACGGTCTGTGGACATCAAGACCGGTACCACGATTCAAACACTCGAGCATCGGACGCATGGATTAGCCTTGACATTGACTGATGGGACCACGGTCGAGACCGACACGTTGCTGATCTCGATTGGCCGGAGCTTTCAATCGAAGCACATTGGGCTCGACCGCGTCGGCGTGGCGTTGGGGCCACGGGGGGAAGTGCTAGTTAACGAGCGGATGGAGACCAACGTACCCGGCATCTATGCGATTGGCGATGTGGTGGGCAAGGCCATGTTGGCCCATGTAGCCTCGGCGCAGGGCAAGGTGGCGGTCGAGCACGTTCTCGGCCATGATTCCGCGATCAATTATGATGTCATTCCTGCTGGGATCTTCACCTTGCCGGAGGTGGGCCGTGTCGGGTTGACGGAACGGCAGGCGCGAGAACGGGCTCAGTTGAGAGGAGACAATCCCGATCAGGCCATCAAGGTCGGACGGTTTCGATACGCTGCTCTGGGGAAAGCGCAGGCGACCGGAGAAACTGCCGGGCTGTTCAAGATCATCGCCGATGCCGCAACCGGCAAGATCCTAGGCGCGCATCTTGTCGGGAGCCACGCGGCGGATTTGGTGCACGAAGTGGCGTTGGCCATGGAGGTCGGCGCGACTGCCGGTCAGGTGGCACGGATGATCCATGCCCATCCCACGTTGGCCGAGGGCATCATGGAAGCCTGCGAAGACGTTGAGGCCCTGGCCATTCACCAGGTGAGAAAAAGGAGCGGCGCATGATTCGCTCATTGGCCATCAAGCTCGGCCTGCTAGCGGTCACGATGGGCCTTATCTGGTGGATGGCATGGCAGGCTCCCGAGCAGATGGATCGTCCGGCGTCCTTGCCGGATGAATCAACGCCGGTTGCCGTTGAAGCGTCTGTCCAGTCTCCCCCGCTACCGACAACGGGTGGGGTCGAGGCTCGTTTGACCACGACGCCTGCGCAGAAGGATAGGGGAATTGAGCCCAGATCTCACTTCGTTTCGCCGACCTCACTCAGGTCTTCTGGGCTGGTGGATCTTAACCGTGCCGATGCCAAAACGCTGGAGTCGTTGCCGGGTATTGGGGCAGTGCTGGCCCGGCGAGTCCTGGATTATCGGGCGTCGGTCGGGCAGTTCCGCACAGTGGAGGATTTGTTGGCCGTCAGAGGCATTGGTCCCAAGACCGTTGAACGGATCAGACCGTTTGTGATGATCTCAGACCAGGGTTCAGGAGACCAAGCGGGGAAGAATCTCTCATGATCGACGTCAAGGCGCAGTTGGAACTGATCGGGCGCGGCGTAGTCGAGATTATCCAACCGGCTGAGTTGGAGGCCAAGCTGACCAGATCTCTTAAGGAAGGACGGCCTCTTCGGGTCAAAGCCGGCTTTGACCCCACGGCGCCCGATCTGCATCTGGGCCACACGGTGTTGATTCACAAACTCAAACACTTTCAAGACTTGGGTCATCAGGTCATCTTCTTAATCGGCGATTTCACCGGCATGATCGGCGATCCCACCGGCGTGTCGGAAACGCGAAAGGCGCTCACCAAGGAGCAGGTTCAGGAAAACGCCAAGACCTATCAACGGCAGATTTTCAAAATTCTCGATCCGGCCAAGACCCTGATCGAGTTCAACAGCCGCTGGATGGGGACGATGTCGGCGGAAGGGCTCATTCAACTGGCGGCCCACTATCGAGTGGCGCGCATGATGGAGCGGGATGATTTCCGCAAACGGTTCGAGGAGCAAAAGCCGATCAGCGTCCATGAGTTTCTCTATCCGCTCGTACAGGGATACGACTCCGTCGCCTTGAGAGCGGATGTGGAGTTGGGCGGGACCGACCAAAAGTTCAATCTCCTCGTGGGACGAGAACTCCAGCGGGACTATGGGCAGGAATCGCAGGTGGTCATCACGATGCCGCTGCTGGAGGGAACCGACGGTGTCAAAAAAATGAGCAAGAGCGTCGGCAACTATATCGCGCTTGAAGATCCGCCCGCTGAGATGTTTGGGAAGCTCATGTCCATCAGCGACAGTTTGATGCTCCGCTATTATGAATTGCTCACGACGGAAGACCTGGAACAGGTCAAGATGCGTCATCCTATGGAGGCCAAACTGTCGTTGGCCGAATTGATCGTCACCCGCTATCATGGTCCGGAGGCTGGCCGGCAAGCGAGGGCCGAATTTCAGCAGAAATTCCAAGCGCAGGCATTTCCTGACCAGCCGGATAAGCATCTTTTCCTGACCCCCGCCGATCTGCCCGAACAGGATGCTGCTGGAGCAGGCGGGATCAGGTTGGTCAAACTGATTGTCAGGACGGGGCTGGTGGCCAGCAACAGTGAAGCCAGACGGCTCATTGTGCAGGGGGGGATTGAAGTGGACGGAGTTAAGGAGACCAACCCTGACAAGCTGATGGTGTTTGCGCCCAATCAGCAGCGACGACTGAAAATCGGCAAGCGCAAATTCGCACTGGTTGAAGCGAGATCGAACCAGTCACAAGCATGACGCTCTCCGTGGCGTGAGCATTCAACGTCGTTCTTGCCGTCCCCTCGTCCTGCTCTTCCTCCTTTGGAATCACCGTAAGCACGCCGTAAGCAATTGACCATTTCGCTTTCCTTTCGTATTCTATCGCCGTTGCCTCAGCGAGCGGACTGTGTCGCGCAACGATCAAGTCATTCGCCAGTGGCATCTGCTGCGTCTGTTGGAATCACCGGGCGGCGTCACGCTCGACGAGTTGAAGGCCCGATTGCCTGCCGACTATGCCCGCCATCTGAGAACCATTCGACGGGATCTCGAGGCGCTTGAGGCCTCAGGATTTCCCCTCATCAATGAGCGGGTTGATGGCCAGGTGCGATGGCGACTGATGGAGGGAGCCAGACAGGGACCGGCTCTCTCCTTTTCGCCAACTGAGCTGATGGCGCTGGTCATGAGCCGGGCGCTGCTCAAACCGTTGGCTGGTACCCATATCCAAGCGGCCTTGGATTCGGCCATGGCCAAGGCGTCGAGCCTGCTGCCCCCCGCCTCACTCGACTATGCGCAACAGCTTCAGAACCTGTTTGCCGTGGGATTGGGCCCCCACAAAACCTACAAGTCCCATCGCGACACCATCGACCGGCTGACCCAGGCCATCGACCGGCAGCGCACAGTCCAAGTGCGCTACTTTTCGGCGTCGCGCGGCAGGATGACCCGGCGCGAAATCGATCCCTATCGCCTCTGGTATGCCTCTGGGGGACTCTATTTAATTGGCTATTGCCATCTTCGCAAAGAACCACGCCTGTTCGCCGTCGAGCGCATCCGCTCCGTGACACTGACCGACCATCCCTATCAAATGCCGCTCGGGTTCGACTTGGAGGCGTTTGTGCAGGATGCGCTCACCGTCATGCGGGGGCCTCGCATTGAAGTCGAACTGGTGTTTGACAAAGCGACAGCAGCCTGGGCGAAGGATCGGATCTGGCATCCAAGCCAAAAATTCACGCCTCTTTCAAAGGGGCGACTTCGCATGGAACTCCAGGTGGCGGATACGAGGGAACTCATCGGGTGGATCTTAAGCTTTGGCAGTGGGGTGCGGGTGATCAGACCGGATCAGTTGAAGGCCGCCGTCCTGGCGGAGGCGAAGAAGATCCTTGCCGGCGAGTGACCTCCCTTGTCACGTGACGGGAACATTTTGGGGCTTACCAGCGTCACAAAATGCGATGGAATCGCAGGATTTTGCACCGTGACCCCAAAAAAACGTCTGTGACCTTGATTGTCACCATGCTGTGGGAGAAGAAAAGGCAATGGCGCCGTATGGGTCGCCTGTTGGAAAAGTAGAGGAGGCGATCATGGGAACGAATAACGGATGGCGAGTCGCCGTGCTGGTGTGGTGTCTGTGGCCTTCAACAAGCTTGGCCGAGTGGGGGTTTGATTCGCGCTATCAGCGGGACTACAACATCTTTGCTCCCGCTCAGCGGTATGCACCAGATAACCCATTGAATCCAGTGAACCGGTATGATCCGGACAACCCCTTTAATCCGGTCAACCGCTATGATCCTGGCAATCCGCTCAACCCCATTCACCGTTACAATCCAAACAATCCCTTTAATCCTGTGAATCGGTACCATCCGGACAATCCCTTGAATCCGGCGAACCAGTATAACGTCGATGTGCCCTTTGCACCGTTGAATGGAGGAAAGCCGTTGAGGGCATGGTGAGCAGAGAGGTGAAACGACAGAGGGGCGATCGTCCGGTGATAGATGAGGACAGTATCCTCTCAGAGATACCGGCACCGCCTCTATCAATCGTGTTGCTGTCACAGAAAGCTTTCAAAACCATAGGGGGACATGTGGCATCACCCCTCAGGGGCGGGCTTGTCTCAGAGCGGGCAAGGACTGGCGCGGAGAGAGCGCGACGGAGAATGTCACCCCCGTTGCATGATCTATGAACGTGCCGGCAACGTTTCTCTTGTTGCGCTGAGGCGAGGAGACAGTTAAACAAGGAGTGTTTTCGCGAGGGTATGACGATGAGTCGTGACCACAGGTTCATACAATGGTTTCAGCAAGCGACCGGCCATGCGCCCTTTCCGTTTCAAGTCCGTTTCGCCTGCGATGAGGCCTTGCCCCAGCTCGTGCATGTGCCGACGGGCCTAGGCAAAACCGCGATGGTCGTACTGGGGTGGCTGTGGCGGCGACGATTTCATCCTAACGAGACAGTCCGCAGAGGTACCCCCCGGAGGCTGGTGTACTGCTTACCGATGCGGGTGCTGCAATCTAGTGGAATATGAAGTCAGGGAAAGAGGGCAGGAAACGTGAGCACAGCAAAGCCTCAGTTTGATCATTTATTTCATCATCTGACAGGAAACAAGCCGTTCCCTTGGCAAAAGAGGCTATACGACGAACTGGTACAGAAACAATTCCGCACCCAGTGTGATGTTCCGACGGGCCTGGGAAAGACATCAGTTATTGCTGTATGGCTTCTAGCCTTGGTCCATCATGCGCGGAATGGTTCGCTTAATCGGTTTCCACGCCGTCTCGTCTATGTGGTGAATCGGAGAACTGTGGTAGATCAGGCAACCCGTGAAGCAGAACGTTTACGAAACGCACTGGCAGACAAGGTGGAACTTCAGTTTATCGTTAACAGCTTGAGAGCACTTGCCGTCGATTCAGAAGGTCCGCCTCTTGCGATTAGTACGCTGCGTGGTCAGTTCGCGGACAATGCCGAGTGGCGCACTGATCCAACAAGGCCTGCCGTGATCGTTGGCACGGTGGATATGGTGGGGAGCCGCCTGCTCTTTAGCGGCTATGGGTGTGGGTTCAAGAGCAAGCCGCTGCACGCTGCCTTTCTAGGGCAGGATGTTCTCCTCATCCATGATGAGGCCCATCTTGAACCGGCTTTCCAGGAGTTGCTCGTTGCGGTCCGCAATGAGCAGAAACGCTGCAGTGAGTTCGGGGTATTTCATGTGATGGAACTAACGGCAACGTCAAGGAAAGTGTGGTCAACTCAATGCTCCATCTTTACCGATGAGGATCTGCGCGACCCGATAGTTAGCAAACGATATAAAGCTAGCAAGAGTCTGAGGCTCCACACTATTGACGACAAGACGAAGCTAGCCGGCAAAGTGGCGAAACTCGCGCTCACTCACAAGGAAAGCGGGCAGGCCATTTTGGTCTTTCTGCGGGAGCTTGACCAGGTCAAGACAGTATGTCGCGAACTGGGTGAGGCCAAACAACAGATACAGGTGCTCACGGGTACTCTTCGAGGAAAGGAGCGGGATGATCTGGCGAAGAAGGATCCGATTTTTGCCCGTTTCATGCCACGGCCCGAAGTCGATCCAGCTCAGGGCACAGTTTATCTAGTGTGCACCTCAGCCGGAGAGGTTGGGGTGGATATCTCTGCTGACCACATGGTCTGTGATCTCACGCCATTCGATAGTATGGCTCAGCGCCTTGGTCGTGTGAATCGCTTTGGAGATGGCGATGCCTCTATTGATGTTGTGCACGTGGCATCCAAAAAAGATAACGGCTCGCAGGAGAAGAATGGGGAACGGTCGCCGCTCGAATTGGCCATAGAACGAACCCGATCACTACTGGCCAAGCTCCCGAGCCAAACCGACGGCTCGTTTGACGCCAGTCCGATGGCCCTGCATGGCCTGTCCGAAGCCGAGCGGTTGGCCGCATTTACCCCGCCACCGGTGATCCGTCCTGTGAACGACATTCTCTTCGACACGTGGGCGCTGACGTCGGTGCGTGAGAGGCTGCCCGGCAGGCCGCCTGTTGCGGATTGGCTGCATGGAGTGGCGGAGTGGGATCCGCCTGAAACCTATGTGGCCTGGCGCGAGGAAGTCGAAGTGATCCAAGGAGACTTGTTAGCTCAATACAAGCCAGAGGATCTGCTCGAAGACTATCCTCTCAAACCGCATGAGTTATTGCGGGATCGTTCAGATCGAGTTCGCAAAGAGCTAGAGAAAATCGCTGCACGCGAACCGGATTGCTCGTGCTGGCTTATTTCCAGTGCGCGGCCGGGTGCCTGTCGGCCAGCGCCACGGCCTCCTGCACCA
>JANDJC010000001.1 GCA_024331045.1 Nitrospira sp. | reverse complement strand
ATCGTCAGGCTATCATCGAAGGCTAGGGCGGAGGCGTGTTAAGAGAACCGAAGCGTCGCGCTCCCGTGCGCGGCATGGTAATTCCAGTGGAGAAAGGAAAAGAATGGAATATGTTGGTTCCCATCGTCGTCGAGCAAACCAATCGAGGTGAACGGGCTTACGACATCTACTCTCGGCTACTGAAAGACCGGATTATTTTTCTGGGCGCGCCCATAGATGATGTTTTCGCCAATCTGATTATCGCGCAACTCTTGTTTTTGGAGGCGGAGGACCCCGAAAAAGACATCAATCTTTACATTAATTCACCCGGGGGAAGTGTGACAGCCGGCTTGGGTATCTACGACACGATGCAATACGTGAAGCCGCCGATCAATACGATTTGCCTTGGTCAAGCGGCGAGCATGGGCGCCTTGTTGTTGGCGGCGGGCACCAAGGGCAAGCGGTTTGCCCTCCCCAACGCCCGTGTCATGATTCACCAGCCGTTGGGTGGCTTCCAAGGGCAAGCGACAGAGATCGACATTCATGCCAGGGAAATTTTGAAGATCCGCGACCGCCTCAATGAGATTTTGGCCAAACATACCGGCCAGCCCGTCGAGAAGATCGCCCATGATACGGAGCGGGACTATTTCATGTCCGGCGAAGAGGCCAAACGGTATGGGATCATCGACGAGGTCATCACCAGGCCGCCCAAGACGGCCAAACAGCCCGAACCATCCGGAAAGGACGAAGCCAAGAATAAGTAAGCGGGGGAACCATGGCCAAACAGGAGAAAACGGACCGACACCTGCGGTGCTCCTTCTGCGGAAAAAGCCGTGACGAGGTTCGCAAACTCATCGCCGGGCCGGCGGTCTATATTTGTGACGAGTGCGTCAACCTGTGTAACGATATCATCGCCGAAGATTGGGAAGAGACCAAAGAGGAAATTTCGTCCCGCCTGAAAAAGCCGGCGGAAATCAAACATCATCTCGATCAGTACGTCGTGGGGCAAGAACGGGCCAAACGGATCTTGGCCGTCGCCGTGCACAATCATTACAAGCGGATTTCGTCCAAGGAGAAAGACGTTGACGATATCGAGCTGCAGAAGGGCAATATTCTCATGGTGGGTCCGACAGGGACCGGGAAAACCCTGTTGGCTCAAACTCTCGCCAAGTTTTTGGATGTGCCGTTCACCTTGGCCGATGCGACCACGCTGACCGAGGCAGGCTACGTTGGAGAAGACGTTGAAAACATCATTCTCAAGCTGCTTCAGGCTGCCGATTATGACGTAGAGCGGGCCGAGCGGGGCATCGTCTATATCGACGAAATTGACAAAATCAGCAGGAAAAGCGACAGTCCTTCAATCACCAGGGATGTCTCCGGCGAGGGGGTTCAGCAGGCGCTCCTCAAGCTCATCGAAGGGACGGTCGCCAATGTTCCTCCCCAAGGAGGACGAAAACATCCCCATCAAGAATTCATTCAGGTCAACACGAGCAATATCCTGTTCATTTGCGGCGGCGCCTTCGTCGGGTTGGAACAGATCATCGAGCAGCGGCTCAACCGCAAGGCCATGGGATTTGGAGCCGATGTCCGAAGCCGGAACGACGTTCGATTGGGCGACCTGTTAGCCAAGGTCCAGCCGGAAGATTTCCTGAAATACGGGTTGATTCCCGAATTTGTGGGGCGATTGCCGGTTGTGGCGACATTGGAAGAGTTAGACGAACGCGCGCTGATTCGGATCCTCACCGAGCCTCGCAACGCCCTGACTAAACAATATGAAAAGTTGCTCTCCTTTGAGAAAGTGAAGCTCCGGTTTACGGAGGGTGCGTTGGCCGCGGTGGCCAGAAAAGCCTATGCGCAAAGGACAGGTGCCCGAGGCCTGCGGGCCATTTTGGAAGAGGTGATGCTCGACGTCATGTACGACGCTCCCTCTCAAAAGCAGATTAAAGAAGTCGTCATCACCGAAGACGCGATCCTTGGGAAGAACCCTCCCATCCGTATCTTCGAACAGGATATCGACGCCAAGAGCGCGTAAGAAGTTCATCCCGGCGGGCAGCGTTGTTCGCCCGCCGTTCTCTCTACATGCCGCGGTTTTCCGCCGCTGGTTGCGGCAGGTTGATTCACGCCTTTTTCTCGACAAGCGCGAACACCGCGCTATACTTGGCTTCAGTGAAGGAACCAAAAGAGGAGGGAAGCCGTGAGGTATCCCGTAGCATCAAGTCTCCGTCATCGGGGAAAATCACTGGAGGTGGACGCGGACCGTGAAATGGTCATCCTCATCGGAAGCGACGGGGAACCGATTGGCAGCTTGTCATGGGACTTTGTGATGGACCAAATCATGGCCGCCCGGAAGATGCCAGTTCCCAAAGAAACTCGATCGGAGCCGCGTGTGGCGCTAACTTTCCGGGTCCGTTATCGCACTCCGGAGGGGCAGTCTTATGAAAGCCGAGCCGGTGGTATTGGCGGCGGTGGAATGTTCATTGAAAGCTTGTCGCCGCTTTCCATCGGTACGAGGCTGGCCATGGAGTTCTCGTTGCCGGACAATATTGAGCAATGGCTTCCTGCCAAGGGTGTCGTGGCATGGATCTGTCCCAAGGCCGATCACTATACCTTTAGTCCGGGAATGGGGGTGCAATTTACGGAGATTGCGCCGGAGGTGCGCGAGCGGATTCGTGACATGGTCAAAGCCGTGCAAAAACAAGATGAGAATGCCCAAGCCCTTTTACCAGCCTGACCGCAGTTTTGACGAGAAGGGAACATCGTGAAGTTTTCCGTCACCTCGACTCCTGGGTATGCAGGTAAATCTCTAGTGATTGATGCCGATCGGGAAGTCATCACCATCGAGGATGCGTCCGGCCGCGTGCTGGGCGATGTGCCGTGGGGGGCAGTGATTGAGCGGGTCTTGGCGGATGAGGGGGCAAAATTCGCCCACTGCCGCGCCTATCCACGCGCGAATCTTGCTCTCAAGGTACGATGTGTGACGGCCGATGGGCAAACATTTGACAGTCTGACGGGCGGGATTGGAGGCGGAGGCATGTTTATCGAGAGCAGTGCTCCTCTCTCGGTTGGCTCCGAACTCTCCGTGGAGTTTGCCTTACCTGATCGGCCGCTTCACAAATTAAGGGCCAAGGGCCGGGTGGTGTGGGTTCGTAACAAAATGGAACGGCACTTGCTGTTTCCCGGCATGGGTGTCCAATTTGTTGACATCGATGAGGAAGCCAAGAAGATGATCGTAGATCTCGTGGACGCGTTGAACCGAAGCCGCCAGCGTCGCGATTCCAGCGTATCGCCCTCCTCATCGTAGTTGGCATGATGAGCCGGGCCCGTGATCCAGCCTGCTGCGACTGCTAGTGGTCTCGCCCTATCAGCGAGTGTTATCAAACGGCTCCGCACGTGTGATCTAGCCTGCCTCAAGGGCGCAGCATCGCGCTTCCGTTTCTTCTTCTCGCTATGGGGGGACGCCGCGAGAAGGAGCAAAAGTTCTTACGAGTGATTCATGAGGAGGGAGAGCGATGTTTGTGAGCCGGCGGCAGTTCTTTCGCTGCGTCCAGGGATTGTTGAAGTTCCTTGGATGCTGCGTCCACCTCGGCTTGAATCGTATGGACTTGAGGTTCGATGCTGCCGCGGAGGTCCTCTGCCGTCTGACGGAACGTTCGGACTACCTGTCCAATGTTCTCTCCTACTTGGTGCATAGTATCGGAAGACGATGCAGCGGCAGCCTGGGCCTTCAGGGCTGCTTGTTGGGCCTGGACGCGCGCGACGGCATCCCGATTGATGATTGCCGTGGGGCGTTTGGTTGGAGGTTTGGGACGAGAATCGGGCGGAAGCGGCGGGTATTGGGTGCGAGGAAGGGGCACAGGGGTAGCGGCTCGATCCTCCATCGACATTACCGGCTGGCTCGCCGGAGATGGTGAGGGAGGGCTTATCGACGCCGTCCGCGGCTGTTGAGCGGGTTCCGGGCCGATGTGGTACATCATCGAAGCGGTGGTCCCAGGAGTCATTTCAGGACCGGGACCTGTAGCGGTTAGTGGTTTTGAAAGGGAAGCCATGCCTGCCGGGGGGGGTAAATCGGCAGCGTGGGCTTGGCTTGGCTGCGGAGCTGGCGTTTCTGGTTCCGGGGTATTGGCCGTGGCTGGCGGGATATCCTGCACTTCTTTCTTGAAGCTTCGGAGCGCTTTCCCTACACCTTCGCCAATTTGAGGCAGACGTCCTGCGCCGAAGATGATCAGAATGATCACCAAAATGATGATGAGCTCAGAAAACCCTAGCGTCCCAACCATGTTGCCTCTCCGGCTACCGCGCTGACGATCGTCCCTGATGGTGACTGTAGCCCCCTTCTCTGTAGGGTGTCAAGGAAGGGATTGGCAAAGAGTCGTAGCCGCTTGCGGTATCAAAAAAGAGGAACGATGGCCGTTTGGAGCGGAGTGCCGTAGGTCACCACTTCGCGATCGGCGAGGTAGACGTCCAGTTCACTACGAATACCAAATTTACCGGGCAGATAAATGCCAGGCTCCAGGGAAAAACAGGTACGTGGCAAGAGCCGTCGTTCGTCCCGTGTCTCCAGGTTATCGATGTTGGCCCCGTTGCCATGGACCTCTTCGCCGATGGAATGGCCGGTCCGATGCACGAAGTATTCGCCATAGCCCGCTGCTCGGATGACGGCACGGCATACGTCATCGACCTCCCATCCGTAAGGGAAATGACCTTGGGTCACCTGGTCTCGAAGGAATGAAAGCGCCGCATCGCGTCCGCGTCGGACGACCTCAAAAATCTGAGCCTGCGGCGCCGGCACGTGGCTACTGGTATAGCAGGTCCAGGTGATGTCGCCGTAGACCGCCCCGGGCTCTTTTTGTTTGGCCCAGAGATCTATCAAAATCAAACTGTCACGCGTGATGGGGGTGGCACTCGATACTGTGGGACTGTAGTGGGGATCAGCACTGTGAGCGTCGGCCGCGACGATGGGGGCACCAGAGGTGACCATGCCCGCATCGTGGATGCGAGCCAGCAGAAACTGCTGCACGTCGTGCTCGGTCAACGAACAGGAGTTGGTGAGCGCCGACCTGATGTACTCAAAGGCGTCATCGACGATTGTCCGCAGCGCCGTGATGGCGTACCGATGGGACTCCAATTGTTCGTCGGTCCAGACCGCCTCGAATTGCTGAACCAAATCGGCCGATGTCACGACGTCGACCCCCAGGCTGCGGATTAAGTCGATGGTGCCCGCATCCACCCGGGAGACATAGGGAACGGCGTTCAACGGAGAATACTGCATGGCGATGCGATGGCAGCCACGAAGCAGCGACGCAAGCAACGTTCGTTGTTGCTCCCATGAGACATAAGAGTAGGTGTCGCCGGGCAACTCGTCCAAGACATGGGGTTCGATTCGATGGAGAAGTTTTATCGGTGTGCCGGAAGCCGGAATCCAATAGTACCACCGCCTCGTGACATGCCGAGCTCGGTCGAGCAACAAGACCCGATACGCGAGGGGATCACTCCCCCGAAAGTCATAAAACAGCCATCCATCCAGCCCCTGTGTTGCTCGGAGGGCTTCCTGAATGAAGGCAACGCGCTGGTGGTGGGCCAAGGAGTCCACGTACGCCATCTTATTCGGGATGAGCGGAATACGTCAATTTGGGAGATAGCGATCGAGGGGATGGCAAGCAGGGGGCTCGGAATGCCCGGAGTCCGGTGGCTCGACATGGTAAAATGCCCGGACTCTTTATGATGAAAGAACTGTTCGGCGGATCCTCACCCTATCGCGTGACCTTGTTTTTTGGGCCGGAGCCGGTTCAGGGGACAATCGAGGTGTTGGCATGCGTGTTCAACGTCAAGAAGCGGAGCTGGAAAGCCGGTATCCAGGTTGTTGTCGAAATCGCCTGTGAGCAGGTCGCCCGTCTCCGGCAGGCGCTGCGACCAACGGATCGATTGGCGGTGCCCTTGCTGGCACTCGATCTTGAGGAACGTCAGGCTGCTGAACAGCGGATCGAAGAGCTCTTTGTGCAGGCAATAGCATGGTGCAAACTTGCCCGCCGAATTGAGACGGGGCTGGCTCAAGAAAACCAACGCATTTCCTGCACGGACCTCGTCGTCGACGTGGACCGAATAGTGGTTGATCGGCAAGCCGACATCGTCGCTTACATCCTGTCCGAGCTGGATCTGGTCCCGGATCAGTCGTCTTCTTCTACATCCTAGCCTGTTAACCGGTCTTTTTGCGCAAGGGGTTTGCATTCACCCGCGGATTTGTTATAACCAAGTTCTCATGGTCGCACCGCAAGGGCACCGTCACACCGCAAGGGATGGAGGAGGGGGGGGAGGGAGGATGGAAGAGCAGTCATCCGAGCCCGCGGCTTTCGGGCAGAAAACGAGAGGAAGGAGGCACCTCACGTGAGAACGGTCGTGTTCATTATCGTCCTCGTGTACAGTTCCATGGTAGCCGCTCCCTCATGGAGCCAGTCATCGTCCACCGACGCTCAGCAAGGCACGGCCAGCGGAGCGGGCCTGGGAGCCGCCTCGGCCGTGGCCACTATTTTGTATTTTCCATTCAAAGGGGCCTTTGCGCTCGGAGGAGGCATCGTCGGTGGCCTTGCCTATTTGTTCTCCGGCTTGAATGAGCAGACAGCGAAGAGCATCTGGGTTCCCAGCATCTACGGCACTTACGTGATTACACCCGAACACCTGACCGGCGAGCGGCCGATTAGGTTCATCGGTGTCGCCGCGGACGGAGACGGTGCGACGATGCCGACAGAGGCGACAGGCAACCCCTCTTACTGATCGTTATGCAGCCTGTCATCGGGGTCACCCCGGACTTCAATGCCGGTGACAGGAAAGACATGGGGGGAAGGGAGCCGACGTACTTTCTGCGTGCCCGTTACATTCGGGCCATCGAGGAATTGGGAGGCATCCCGCTCATTCTCCCGCTGGTGGCTACTCCTCGTGCACGGAGCAGGTTGCTCGACCGTGTTGATGGGCTTCTCATTACCGGCAGCGGACCGGACCTCCCCCCGCATCTCTATGGTGAGCGGCAACTGTACCAGTTTCCGCTGGTCAGTGAACGACGCGCTGATTTCGAGTTGGAGATCGTCCATCAAGCCCGTCTTCGGGACCTTCCTCTTTTGGGAATTTGCGGGGGAATGCAGACGATCAATGTGGCGTGCGGTGGGAGCCTCTATCAAGATATTCCCTCCCAACTGGAGAGGCCTTTAAACCATCGTCAGAAGACCAAGGCAACGAGGGTTTCTCATCCGGTTGCGGTTGCCCCCAAGAGCCTTCTGCGACGCATTGTCGGACAATCGGTGTTGTTGGTTAATAGTTCCCACCATCAAGCGGTTAAACGAGTGGCTCCCTCGCTGAGTGCCAGTGCGACGGCACCCGATGGCGTAGTGGAAGCGGTCGAATCTCCCTCGTGCCGTTTCTTCTTGGGCGTGCAATGGCATCCGGAATTTCTCTTTGACCGATATGAGGTCCATAAGAAATTGTTTCTTGCCCTGTTGCGAGCTGCACGCCGAGCGTGACGCAGAACGGCGAACGGGGCTAAGCCAAATGGGATGCGTCAGCGAGCCTGCTATACTTCAGTGCGTAAGGAGACGCGGGTGAGCGCACCGACGACCCCTTCCGGTGCAGGTAATAATGCCGGCGATTCAGTGACCAGCCAGCTCTTTCGGACAAAATCCATTGCCCAGATTCTGGCCGATGCGGACCAGCCTGAACACCGTCTGAAGAAGACGTTGACTGCCTGGGATCTGGTCGCTCTTGGGATTGGAGCGATCATCGGGACTGGTATTTTCGTGCTGGTCGGGACCGCCATCGTCGGCGATATGTATCGGCCGGGAGCGGGCCCCGGCATCATGCTGTCGTTTGTGTTATCAGGACTCACGTGCGCCCTCGCCGCTCTCTGTTACGCGGAGTTTTCAGCGATGATTCCCGTCGCCGGTTCTGCCTATACCTTCTCCTATGCGACCTTGGGCGAATTTCTGGCCTGGCTCACGGGCTGGAACCTGATTCTGGAGTACGGCGTCGCCTGTGTGGCGGTGGCCATCGGATGGTCCGGCTACTTCACCAAATTGCTTGCGCTTGCGGGATGGGAGTTGCCCTATTGGGCGACGAATCCTCCCCATTGGGCTGGTGGGCCGGAGGGCAGTGTCGCTAATTTCCCTGCCGCGATCATTGTCTTGTTGATCACATTGATTCTGGTGATCGGCATTAAAGAGAGTGCGCGGACGGCGGGAGTGATCGTCGCCTTGAAACTGGCGGTGATTCTCTTCTTTATTGCGGTCGGCGCTCCCTCCGTGGACGTCAAGAATTGGCAACCCTTCATGCCAAACGGCTTTGAGGGTGTGCGAGCCGCCGCCGCCATCATCTTCTTTGCGTACATCGGGTTTGACGCTGTTTCGACCGCGGCTGAGGAGGCACGCAATCCTCAACGCGATGTGCCGGTAGGTATTCTTGGTTCGTTGGCCATTTGCACCGTGCTCTATATTTCTGTCGCAGCAGTGCTGACCGGCCTCGTGCCGATGGAACAAATTGATATCCATGCACCGGTCGCCGAGGCGCTGAGCGTTGTGGGGATCCAATGGGGGGCGGTGTTGGTTGCCATTGGAGCGGTGGCTGGCATCACTAGTGTGTTGGTCGTCATGATGTTAGGCCAGATTCGGGTGTTCTTTGCGATGTCACGGGATCGGCTGCTGAGTCCCGGGCTGTCAGTGGTGCACCCAAGGTTCGGCACGCCTCATCGGGTGACGATTCTGACGGGAGTGGTCGTGGCGGTATTGGCTGCACTGTTTCGTATTGGAGATGCGGCCGATATGACCAACATTGGCACCTTTTTTGCCTTCGTGCTGGTCTGTTCCGGCGTCATGGTGCTTCGCTACACCAAACCGGATCATCCACGTCCATTTCGCCTTCCGTTCATGCCAATTGTTCCCCTCTTGGGGGTCACGGCCTGTCTTTATCTGATGGCGGGATTGCCGAAGTTGACCTGGATTCGGTTCATTGTGTGGACTGTTGTGGGGATTCTCATTTACCTGGTGTATGGATTTCGGCACAGCAAACTCGCGGTGCAGCCCCAACACCCGTGATCAATTCTAACTGCTGCCCGTGGGGCTTATCTCCCCCCTGAACGACCAGGTGTTCTCTTCCTGCCAAACGGAGACGCTTCTTCTCCTCGGTGCCAGTGCCGAGGGGCGAGGCAGCCTGGTCGTTATGATTTTTCATGGGAACGACGGGACGTTTGAGCAAATGATCACCAGATCCACATTGTTTCGTGCGGACATTTCATGGCCGTGGCGGATCATCAAAAATCGCTCCACATTCCAGGCAACGAACTTTCCCTGTCGGGGTTCCTCGTCTAGTTCGGATCTCATCGATGATCCGTCGATGGGCACAGGGTGTTCCGAGAAGGGGAGAGTCAAACTCACCAGCGTCAAAAGCTCTTTTCACTTCCGCGATCTTCATTTCCACAATATCCGTTGCCTTTCCACCAGGTCTCCTGTGCGATAGTGTTTGCAAGGTCTTCATCGGTCACCTCTCTTTTGGCTTGGGCCCTTTTAGCTTTGGGGGGGCTACAGTCTGTGCCGCTCTTCTGTGCACAGAATGAGGCTTCTCTCGTCGTGTCGCGCCGTGTCACATGGGTCAACTCAAACGATGGTCCAGCAATGCTGCTTCCCAATTTCCTTTATCAAACGGCGAAGATGTTCCCTCCCCTCACCGCCCCGGCTTGGTCAGAACAAGCCACGGGCGTTATTGAACAGAGTTAAGCCTGAGGAGGCCAGTCGAGGCTTGAATCTGGTGGTCTTCCGGGGCAGGGGTAGCTTGCACTCGGTAAGTTCTATGTTGGTCAAGTGAGATGCGGACCTGTCCCGTGCGACTGAGGTAGTCGATTGCCAAAAAGACTTGGTTCCATGTCAGATCGGGGCAGAGGCCGACGACCTCTTCAATGGCGCAATCGGTGCCCAGCTGTTCGAGCGCCAGCCGCACCCGAGCGATGGTCTCTACCGCTGTGACGGTCATGGTCCACCTCCTGGTTGAAGGCTTGCTCTTTCCCCTCTCTGTTGCAGAGAGAGGGACTTCCTTTGACTCAAGGAACGTTCATAAAGAAATTCTGAAGCGAGGCATACTAGGGAGATTACTAGAAACACAGGGGAATATTCTGGGGGGACTTGAAATGTGCGGGTTGCCGCGGCGACCGGCAGGCAACGGCCTGTCTTCGGCGACAGTTGTCCTTCAGGGAAACAAAGAGGCAGCGGAGGCTCTCTTCTAATTAGATTAGAGGTTCACCAGTCCCTCGGCGACGGCCATAGAGCCGAGTCTTGTGAAATTCAACGGTCTTGACGGAAACGTTTAAGGGGAGGCCATCGCCTTGGCACTCTTTCCTTGAGCGGCAAGCTGCAGAACCTCCCGTTGCCGAGGTGTCAGTGTACCAACAGGCTGGCGCTGTACTGGCTTACCGGCAAGAGGATGGACGATGGTGGCGAAGACACCCTTCGTGATCTGGGGAGTGAGATCGTGTTGCCTCCGCGTGACAGCCTCAATGGCCTGTCTCAGTTCCGAGATGGCGGATCGTTTGAGCAGGTAAGCAGAAGCACCGCCCCTGAACGTTTCCGTGGCATAGGTTGGTGTAGCATGGGTGAGGAAGATGAGTTTGCATTCAGGAACCAGTTTTTTCAGTTGGCGAACGGCATCCAGACCGTTCAACGGCGGCATGGAAATGTCGAGGAGGAGGATGTCTGGTTGCAGCTTTTGTGTAGTGGCAAGCAGAGCATGACCGTCCTCCACAATCCCCACCACGTGGCCTTCTCCTTTGACGAGTTTCCGCAGGCCTGCAAGCACAAGGGCATGGTCATCTGCGATCAGCATGCGGGGCAGGGACATCCGGGCACCTTCATGGAAAGGAATCCATGCGCAGATCTTTGTGCCGTCGCCCGGCTGGGCATGGAGGTTGAGCCATCCGCCCATCAGCCTCCATCGCTTGCGCATGCTAATCAGCCCCCATCCTGTCCAGCTCCTAGGTTCTTACTGGAGCGGAACTCCTGGCCATTATCATGGATAATCCCACTCCTTCGTTGAGTTACCCACGCAGACCGTGACTTCCGTTGCCGGCCAGTCTCACCACGTTTGGGAGGCTTTCATGAAGGACTCGAAACAGGCGGAGTCCTTGTTCAGGAGTCCTTGTTCAAAGGAGAGCTTCGGCGGAATACGGCTGGTCGTAATCCAGAGATGAAGGCCTGTGTGGCTGGCGACTCGATGGACAAAGTCTTCCATAGCCGCCTACAGCCCGGCATGCACGAGTAGGGTCAGGTGAAGGTGATGAGCAAGAGTATGGGGATCATCGGAGAGCTGCTCGAGTTGTTCACAGACGGAAGCCAAAGGCTGGATCCAACGCTGGGGCTTGACCGGTGGGCGTCGTTCACAGAGGGTGAGGTTGAGGAGGAAAGTGGTCATTTGTTGGCCCACGCCCTCGTGCAGGTCATGGGCAATTCGCTGCCGTTCGTGGTCCTAGGCCGTGATGAGTCCGGCCGTCATGTCTTCCAGTTGGGTGTGCTGGCGCTGGATTTCTTCCTTGATCCGTTTGCGGTCGGTGATATCGGAGGCAATCCCACCCATGGCAGAAATAGTCCCACGTTTATCTCGGAGGGGGACGTGCACGACGATGCTGGTTCGGAGACTATCGGTGCAGGTGACGGACTCCTCAACCTGTAGGGATCGGCCTGACTCGGCAATCAGGCGATCATGGGCCTGCATCTGGCGATGCTTGTTCCAGTGGAAAAAGTTGCTCGTCGGTTTTGCCGAGGATGTCGTGTTCTTCCATTTGAATTGAATGCCGACCGAAAGCGGTGATTCACGTACAGATATCGCCTGTCTGTGTCTTTCATGAACACCAGGTTGGGCACGTAATCGCAGGATGTGCGGAGCCGCTCTGCGCTCCGCTGCGGCGCGACTTGGCGCAGGCGATTTCCTTTTTGAGCGTGCTAACACGGTGCTGCAAGCTGTCCACTGGGAGATCCGCTGGTGATGTCATGGTAGGCGGTCATTAGCCCTTCTTCTCTTCCGAGGGAAATACGGTCAATGGTGACAAACAATTGGCGCCGGCCTCGCCCAGGCAGCTCGAGCGATACGTTCAGGTTGCGAAGGGAATGCGCCGAGAGGGTCCGTTTGGTCAATCGCTGTTGTGGATGAGAGTCGGGCCACAGAGATACTCCCAGGGGGGGTCCGTCCCATCGCGTCCTTGCGGCGAAGGCCGAAAGGGTTGAGGTGGGCGGTATTGACCACGAGGCACCGTTCGGTTTCAGCCTAGGTAAGCCCCCTTGGACAAGAGCGGGAGCGAAGAGCCAGGCCCCACCATGGTTTTCCTGCGCTGCGCTGGTATTCCTTTTGCTCACCTGGTAGTGATCGACGGGCACGCCGACCTGCGGTGAGTTCAACTCGATTCCGCGCCGTAAGCTCTTTTCGGACCTGGCTGGCCTGGAGCGATGGAAATTTAGGCTCTCTGTCGAAACCTCGCAAGGTGGCAGGTCACCGACGGAGAATCCAGTTGCTGGATCTGCGAGGGGAGATGAAACGCTCCGGATACTAGAGGCCAATCTGTCCGGGGGCTTCTGCCGTTTGTTTTGCCAGGTGCTGAATCGAGTGGAGCAAAGCCCGGTGAGCCGAACACCCAACCACCAGCGTGGCTTCGGAGAGAGTGGCTGGTCGGAGCGAGGTGAGGAACCGTTGTTTGAGACGGCCAATCCGTTCGAGTGATCGAGCGATCTGCTCAGGTGGGATGGAGCCATCCGAGACCGCCTTGTGCAAGGCCTCCATCGCCGCCACTTGCCGGTTGCGATCTTTGCAGATGAGCACAATGTCGCAACCGGCGAGAATTGACCACAGGGTTGCGTCCTCAATGCCATAATGGTCAATGATCGCACGCATTTCGAGATCGTCGGTGAGGACCACGCCGTCGTAGTGCCACGTGTGGCGCAGGAGCGTGCCGATAATGGCCGGAGAAAGTGTTGCCGGTCGGTGTTCATCCAACGAGCGATACAGCACATGGGCCGTCATCATCGTTGCGATGCCCTGCGCTGCAGCATGCCGAAAAGGCAGTAGTTCGAAACACTCCAGCCGGTCGCGTGAGGCCGTGACGATGGGCAACTCGTGGTGCGAATCGGCCCCCGTCTCGCCATGGCCGGGGAAGTGTTTGCCGCAGGCGATGACACCGTTTTCTTGTAGCCCCCTGGCCGTAGCCCATCCCAAGTCGCACACCAACTCAGGGGTGGAGCCGAAGGCTCGATCTCCGATCACGGGATTGGCAGGGTTACTGTTGATGTCCAATACGGGAGCCATGTTCATGTTGATGCCAACGGCCCGCAGCTCGCGGGCTGTCGCTTCCGCGGCCGCATAGGCCAATTGCGGAGACCGGCATCGGCCCACAACTTCGCCGGCAGGGAAAATCGTAAACTCTTTAGGAAGCCGAGATACCCGTCCTCCCTCCTGGTCAATCGCGATCAGCAAGGGAGTAGCCGTGCTGCACCGCTGAAGGGCATTGGTGAGGGCAACGATCTGTTCCGCCGATTCCAGATTTCTCGAAAACAGGATGACGCCACCGGGCCGATACTCCTTGAAGAAAGCGGCAAGGTCGGGAGAAACAGCCGTGCCGTCGAAGCCGATCATGAACATCTGGCCGATGGTTTCGCGCGCTATCAGCATGGAATTGACTTCCGAACAACCGGATTGTGCTCACTGATGGTGAAAGGGATTGATGGGCGGAGCATGGCGCTGACCGGTGGTTGGCAAGCCATCCTACACGAAGCCCCGTTACAGCGATCGATCTATGAGGTATTGAATCAGCAGCCGGGTGCCGATGCCAGTTGGCCCTTTGGGGATATAGGCCCGTTCGCGCTCGCTCCAATCGGTGCTGGCAATGTCGAGATGCACCCACGGGTAGCTGCCGGCGAATTTGCTCAAGAAAAGAGCGGCGGTGATCATGCCGGCTCCGCGGCCCCCGATGTTTCTCATGTCTGCCACGTCGCTTTTGAGTTGTTCGAAATACTCCTCCCAGAGCGGCATTTCCCAGACCCGCTCGCCCGAGCGTTGGCCAGCCTTGCGGAGCGCGTTCTTGAGGGTCTCGTCGGTGCCGAACATGCCAATGGCAAACTGGCCGAGGGCAATGACACAGGCGCCGGTCAAGGTAGCGACGTCAATCAGCGCGGCCGGCTTATAGCGAGCGGCGTAGGCCAGCCCATCGGCGAGAATCAACCGGCCCTCGGCATCGGTGTTTTGGACCTCGACGGTTTTCCCCGACAACGTCTTGACGATGTCACCCGGTTTCATGGCGCCACCGCCAGGCATGTTCTCGGTGGCGGGGAGCAACCCGACCAGATTGAGCGGCAACTTGAGTCGCGCTGCCGCGCGTACCGCAGCCAGGACCTCGGCCCCTCCCGTCATGTCTGCCTTCATGTGCTCCATGTTCTCGGCCGGCTTGAGCGAAATCCCGCCGCTATCGAAGGTGATGGTTTTGCCGACGAGAACGACGGGGCGGTCGGTCTTCTTTCGAGCTCCGTGGTATTCCAGGATAATGAATTTGGGAGGTTCATGGCTGCCACGAGCGACACCCAACAGGGCACCCATGCCAAGCTTGGCCATGTCCGTGCGCTCAAGGATTTTGAGCGACACGCCCGTCTCTTTTGCCACGGCCTTGGCCTCTTCCGCGATCTTGGACGGCGTCATGACATTGGAGGGATGGTTGCATAGATCACGAACAAACACCGTTGCCTCCGCGGTGGCGATCCCCCGGCGAACACCTTCGGACAATGGACGCACATCAGCTGGGTGAGCGGTCAGAAGCCGTAAGGAGCGGACATCGGCTCCTGCCGCTGGTTCGGTCCGGTAAGCGGTGAATTGGTACGAGCCCAGAATGGCGCCCTCCGTCATCGCTTGGGCAAGGTCTATCCTGGTGGTATCAGGAGGCATCATCTCTGGAATCGCTGCTGTGAAAGAAGTCGCCATGACTTGTCGAACCCGTTTGACCGCGTGACCCATGGCTTGGCGGATGGTATCGAGCCCGAGGGCATCCTTCTTCCCGAGCCCAACAAACAGGAGACGTTTGGCAGGAATCTTCCGGTGGGTGTGGAGCAGGGCAAGGTCCGCGCACTTGCCTTCGAACTCCTTGGATCGGAACAGTTCGGACACCGACCCTTCCAGTGCTCGGTCGAGGGCTGCGAGCTCTTCCTGTTGAGCCGGCTCTGATCCTTCGCACTGAAAGAGCACGAGGACCTCTGTTGCTTCAGAGGCCAAGCGCCCCGTTCGTACCTCAACGTTCAAGTTCTTCATACGTCCACCCTTTCTCTTGTGCGACGAGACCCGCGCGAGCTTGCGTCGATCTCTCTCAAGATCATATCGCTCACCGGTGCACTCTTTGGAGTTATACTCCCCTTGTATCCGGGGCCCATATGAACTTGTGTAATTGCAATTGATACCGCACGAAGAGCCGGTCGGCCAAGATCCATTCCGCCAGTTGCCGTGGCTCCAGGGCGCCAAAAACCGGACTAAACAACACTGTGCATCGGTGAGCCAGGTCGAATCGGTTCAGAATGTCTTTCGCCCATTCGTAGTCAACGCGATCCGCGATCACGAACTTGGCTTCATCCCGGGCACGCAGCCGTTCGAGGTTCGGCCAGTGCATGCGGTTTGTCATGCCGCTGCCGGGGCATTTGACGTCTAAAATGACATGCACCCTCACATCGACGCAGGCTGTATCAAGAGCGCCGCTTGTCTCCAATAGAACAGTAAACCCGTGATCACAGAGTCTGGACAACAAGGGAAGGCAATCTGCCTGGGCGAGCGGTTCACCGCCTGTCACCTCGACGAGCGGACATTCATAAGCACGCACTTCTTCAACGATGGAATCGATTGACCGTTCTGTGCCGCCGTAAAAGGCGTACTCCGTGTCGCACCACGAGCATCGAAGCGGACAACCGGTGAGGCGCACAAAGACACAAGGAAGTCCCGCAAAAGTCGATTCGCCCTGCAGACTATGAAAAATTTCAGTGACGCGCATGGCATGGCCCCGGTGGAGCACCCCCCGACCCGATCTTATTGTTTAAACTTATTTTGAAAAAAGGAAGGACGCACAACGTGAGGCCTCTTAACAGTAACGCCGTTGTTTGGTCTATCGCCATTGGCGGACCGGCCACCGGTTTTGCCTCGCCACCCTCGCCATTCCCCTGATGGGATTGATGACCGTTGGATAGCCGACCGCTTGCAAGAGTTCGAAGTCCCCGGGGCTGTCGCCGTAGGCGTAGCAACGGGACAAATCGAGCGAGAAGTCCTTGGCCAACTGTTCGATCAATCGCCGCTTGCCCTGTCCGTAGGGGAGAGGTGGGACAAGACGACCGGTGTAGATACCATCGATTTGTTCCAGCCTTCCTGCGAAACACTGTTCGGCTTGCAGGGTTACGGCGAGGGGGTGAATCAAAAAATCGAGTGATCCGGACAGCAAGATGATCGCATGACCGGCCTTCCGATGCTCTTCGATTGCCTGCAAGGCAGCCTCGGACACCCCGGAGCAGAGCTGCTCACGACAGAATGCCTCACCCAGGGGACGGATGAGGCGCGACGGTTTGCCCGCAAGGTACAGTTTCCGTTCGCGCAGTGGATGCAACGAGATAGCGGGCAGATGACGGGCCAGCCAGGAGAGACTGGCGCGGATTTCCGGCCATCCGACGACTCCCCGCTGCCACAGCCACCGAAAAAAACGGACCTCGCTCGCTTCACCGGGCAGCACAGTATTGTCCACATCGAAGAACGCCGCTGTCCGCCCATTCAGACGAGGGGCAACGCTATTGGTTGTCGGAGCAAGAAGCATGATTTTTCTGCCAATTGTTCATCAATCTTGTTCATCAAGCCTCACGCGCCTCACACGGAAAAAGTGGCGGTGGGATTCTACCGGAGGGTCCTTTCGTTGACAAGGATTTTAGGCTCCTTCTATAATGAACCACCCCTTGGTCGATAGTTCCCTAATGAAAGATTCCCTCCGAAAATGGCAGGGGTTGGCCTGAAGAGGCAGGGGCCTTGAGTGGTCGCCTCCGTGGGGCCTGGTTGCCGAAGTGGTGGAATGGCAGACACGCACGTTTGAGGGGCGTGTGGCGCAAGCCGTGCGGGTTCAAGTCCCGCCTTCGGCACCACTATTCATCAATTCATCAAATAGTCACCAAAACAAGAAGATGGGTAGGCTTCTGTCCCCGAGGAGGCAGTTGTCTCTGTGAGTCTCTCCTCGGCAGCGCGACTTGCGAGGTAATCCGATAAGGTCAAGGAGGATAGCCTGGCGATAGGAAATCAGCTCCTCAACAGAGTTGAGGTGAAAGGAGCCTATCTTTCTTTGACAATTGTCCTAAGAATAACTACGTGGTATTCAGCGGAATCTTCGTTCGTGTCGTTCGTTCGTGTCGAAGGAGAAGCAACGGGGGAACAGCGGTGCCCTTTTTACCAGGCGGCTAGGAAGGAGACCCCGTGGAGAAGCGGTCTCGATGGATGAAAGATACCGACCATGGCAACCAAGAAAGATGAGGCCATCCGTGTGCTGCTCGTTGATGATCACGAGGTCGTCCGGGTGGGACTTCGAAAATTGCTGGGTCAGCAACCCTCCATTGTGGTTGTAGGCGAATCTGCCACGGCTGCCGACGCGATCCGCAAGACGGCGGAGCTGAAACCAGATATCGTCTTGATGGATGTACGTCTGGAAAACGGATCGGGCGTCGAGGCCTGTCGAGACATTCTAGCCTCCGGTTCGAAGGCGCGAGTGATTTTTCTGACGTCCTTTGCCGAGGATGAGTCCGTATTGGCAGCCGTGCTGGCCGGCGCCCAGGGGTATATCCTAAAAGATATCAACACGGCTTCGTTGCTGAATGCCATTCAGACCGTTGCAGCCGGGCAGTCGATTCTTGATCCTGCCGTAGTGGAGCGGGCGATTCGATGGGTGCAACGACTGACTTCCGGTCCTGAGGCAGGCGGAAACAAAGCGCTTTCAACCCAGGAAGAACGAATTCTGGCGTTGGTGGCCGAAGGGCGGACGAATAAGGAAATTGCAGCCCTCTTGAATTTGAGCGACAAAACCGTGAGAAATTATCTGACCAACGTCTTTAAAAAACTGCGAGTCAATCGGCGCGCGCAAGCTGCCGCGCTCTTCGTCAAACAATCCGATCGCTTCTGACAAGTGGCCTTAGGCGAGCAGGGAACAATGTCCTCATGCGGAGAGCGCCGTTATCCTCTAGGCGGCTTTCCCACAATCGAGTATCCTAACGGAGTGACATGCCAAACCTTGTGAAGCCCGAGGGAAGCACGTGGAGTCCAAGAGAAGAGAGAAGGAAGCGAAGGAATGGACCACTCATCTGCCGAGCGGATGCGGGAGCCGCTGAAGCCCAAGGAGGGATGTGTCAATGGAACAGGCGCCTCTTTTCCTCCTTGCCATGGCTGATCAATTAGCGGAAGGAGTGCTCATTGCAACGGAGGAGGTGCGATACATCAATCCGAGTGGGCTAAGACTCGTGGGGGCAGACCGGCCGGAACAGGTGGTGGGGCGGCCGCTCTCGATGTTCTTTGGTCGAGACACGGTGTGCGAACTGTTGGAGCAAGCAGAGGGCTGGCGGTCACAGGCCCGGACGGAAGTCAGAAGCACTCCTATTATTCCTGCTATGGAAGGAGATCTGTTTGGAATTGACGGCCGCACCATGACAGTGACCCTTTCTGCATTCCCGATCGCGTGGGCGTGGGAAGGGGCTACCGCCTCTCTGGTACTCATTAAGAGTAACAAGAAGAGTGACAAGAGCGGCGCCACCGACGGTCATCCTGTTGAACGAGTCGTGATGGCCGAAGCACAGCGGCGGGCCGAATCAAAAATGCAAACGATTGGTATGCTGGCGGCGGGCATTATTCATGAGGTCAACAATGCACTGACCGCTGTGTTGGGATATGGGCAACTTGCTTTGAGACTGATTTCCTCCGACAATAAGGCGCACCAACATATCCAGCAGGTCATTGCCGCCGGCCGGAAGTCGAGTGAACTGGTGCAGCGGATCCTGATGTTTGCACGGCCCGGCCCGGAGGCCAAACGGCCGGTATTGCTTCATGTCTTGGCCAAGGAATTCTTGGCGTTTTTGCGCCCTGCGATTCCGTGCTGGATTGAGGTGCAAGAACACATCGCAGATGCCACCACTCCGGTGGAAGCTGATCCAGGGCAGATACGCCAACTGCTGGCCGGTTTGATCGCAGATGTCGTGCATGCGATGCGACAGACCGGCGGTGTGTTGCAGGTTGAGTTACATGACGAAGAGATCTCGGAGGATCAGGTTGCCGGTCTGAACACCTCGCTGACCGGGATTTGCGCTGGTCGTTACGTCTGTTTGCGGGTAAAGGATTCCGGGGAGGTTGGGAAAACGAAAGAAGGGCCCTTGGCTTCGAATGAGTTGTCGATGTCTGACCGTCTGGGCGAGGAGCGGATAATCGGACTGTCCGCGGTCCGCAGCATTGTATCAGCTCATGGAGGCCATATCCTGGTCGAGGCGGGGACAGGGGTCTCGATCTTGTTCCCCACGATGGCCATCTCTTCCCCCTCCACAGGCCCCGAGAGGCAGGATCCCCTAACCGCAGCTTTCGAGAATTGTTGATTGAGGAACCGGATGCCGTCGGTTCTTGTGATTGATGATGACGAGCAGGTGCGGCGCATGATCCGAGACACCCTGGAGGCGGCAGGCTATGGTGTCGAGGAGGCGCGCAATGGGGCGGAGGGCCTGGAGCGATATCGGGCCAGCCCGGCAGATGTGGTGCTCATGGATATCTTGATGCCAGATCAGGACGGATTGGAGAGCATCCTGGCATTTCGACAGGAGTTCCCCTCCGCTCGCGTCATTGCCATGACCGGCGGTAGTGACTTGATCGGCATCATGAATTTTCTCGAAGTTGCCAAGATGTTAGGGGCCCGCCGGACTATCCAGAAACCGTTTGAACTGGAAACCCTGCTGGCCGCTGTCGCAGCGGAGGCCGATGCCTAGGCTCGGACTCTGCTCCGTGGTGCCATTTCCCCGTCCCCTTGACAATCACCTCCAAAACCATCAGAGTCTGAACGGCTCTGGGGCTGATACCATGCTGCTCAATGTGGCGTTGGCGACTCTCGTGACCACGGGGGGGTTTTGGCTCCTCTGGAGCCAGCCTTCGTGGGGTGGTGTCGCGGTCTGGGCCCTCGCAGCAGGTGGGTTTCTTTGGTGGAAGGCGGGATCCGTCACGGAAATTTGGGCATGGTCGACGCTGGGGCTCGGGTTGCAGAGTGTGATGTGGCCAATCCAGCGGATGATCCAATTTCATGATGCGACGGGAACGCTATCCGATGAAGAGATGGGCGCGATTCTTTCCGCCGTGGTGATGGGCCTCTTCTCTTCCGTGTTTTGGCTCTCCTTTTCATACGGCCTATTCCAACGCGCATGGAGAGTCGCCGCCACTTCGGTGGGGGATTCGCCCTCGGGCGCTTCTCCGTTGAAAGAAGCCCGTCGTCGCGGGCAATAACTCCCTATCCCCTGTCTACCGGGTCTATATCAACCACGAACTTGAGCCGCTTCGTTCGATGTTCGCTCTGCATGGTTTCGAGCGAGGTGCGGATTGCTCGAGCGAGAAGCGCGCGATCGGATCCTTTTATCAAAAGCTGCTGGCGAGCGAGTCGTCTGGACGTGCGAGCGGGCACGGGGATTGGTCCCAGGATCACCAATGTTGCGGTGCCAAGCGATTCCAGGTAATGCCGCCATTCCTTGGCGGCGGCTTCGACCTCCGCTCGGTCTGCCCCGGATATGGAGAGAGAAGCGAGGTGGCATGCGGGAGGAAAGTTCAGCAGGTGACGTGCCGCCAATTCTTCGTCGTAAAATCGAGAGGGGGAATTCAAGAACACGGCCTGTATGGCGTGATGAGTGGGAAACCGTGTTTGCAGGATGACCCGGCCTCCTTCCGATGCCGGAAGCGCGCAGTCGATGGCCTCATCAAGAAGCTGGTAGGTGCGTTCCGCTGCCCGAAAGTCGGGAACATGCAAGCCGGAATCAGCGCGCAGGATACCGACCACATGTGCCCGCGGGCGAGGCGGGTGTTGGAACAATGCCTGAGTGCCGACCACCACGTCCCATGCCCCTGATTGGATCTGGTTCCAAAGTTGGTGGGCGGTGGGGGGATGGCGCAAGCGGTCTCCGTCCAGCCGAAGAACGGTAGCTGTGGGAAACAGGCGCTGTACCGCTGCTTCCGCCTGTTCGGTCCCTTCGCCGACGGAAATCACCCGCGCAGCATGGCAGATGGGACACGATTGCGGGAGGGGCTCGCTCATACCACAGTACCGACACAAGAGATTGCCGAATGCGTGCGAATGGGCCAGGGGAACCGTGCAGATAGAACAACGTGGAATCCATCCACAGTCTCGGCACAGCAACGTGTGCGCATAGCCCTTGCGGTTGAGGAACAGGATGATCTTTCCTTGAGACATCAGCGTCTGCCGCATGGTCTCGATAAGCCGCTGACTGAAGAGGGAGGGTCTTGGCTCATGGTTCAAGTCGATCAGTTCCACAACCGGCCGACTGGTCGGTTCGGCATGGACCGTGTGGATTTCTGCTGTCGGGTCGAATAGCGACTCAAGAGAAGGATGGGAGGATGCCAGTACCAGCAACGCCTGCTCGATGTGAGCTCTCAACCATGCGGCGTCACGGGCATGATAGCGTGGTTCGCGGAGTTCCTTGAAGGAGGGGTCTTCTTCCCCTTCGACCCAAATCAAGCCGATTGATCTCACCGGTGCGAAAATCGATGAGCGTGTGCCGATGAAGAGCGCTGGCACCTTGTCCCAAGTCAGCGGCTGAGAGCGTGAGGAAGCAGAAGAAGCAAGGACGAAGACCGAGGGACCGTAGAGGTCCGACATGATTCGTCCCAGCCACTCGGCTTTTGCTGCCTCCCCCACGAGCACGATTGCAGATTTTTCTCGGGCGAATGTATGCCGGACGGCATCGATCAGCCGGCGGAGCCGGTGTTCCCAGGGGGCATGCAGGACCAGTTTCTTGGCCTGGCCGCCACGAAGACTGTCGGCAATCAGCGTAGTCCACCGTAGATCGTCTGTTTTTTCCTTCGCATGGTTGTTGAAAGGGATGTCCTTGAGCTCATTGTCATTGGGGATGAAGGAGGGATTCGGGACGGGAGAAGGGGGGGGAGTCGGGGAAGCCACCGCGATGATCCATGATTGACGAAGAAGAGTTTCGATGATGGCTTCCGTTACCCGGGGACGGTGCCTCCTGATCGTGGATAAGGAAATCCCTCGAGGTGCACGCGCGATCTTGGCGAGCGCTTCCCGCAAGTGATCTGGACAGGTGCTATGCTCGAGAGCGGCGCGGCCCAGCTCGGTGGCGCGAAGACGAACCCCTGACGGGCGTGACTTGAGCCAACCGGGGGCGACCAGTCGAAGACATTGCCCCCAGGGGGCAACGTACCGTTCTGCCAGAGCGCGTGACAATTCCAACCATGAGAGGCCGGAGTTGCCCCCATGGTCTCTGTCTATCACGCTATAGATGGTCTTCAACTGGGAGGGATCAAGCCCCTCTGGGAGATAGTGTCGCACTCCGATAACGGCACCAGGTACAAGGGTTTTCCCGAGGGGAACCAGAACGGTCGCGCCCACGGTGATTGTCGGGAGCAAGGGGGGAGGAACCAGATACGTAAAGGTCTGGGTCAGAGGACGTGGCACAAGAACGTCGGCGTAGACACTGGAGCCCTCACCAGTAGGAGAAAAGTCGGTGGGCATGCGGTATTGTAGCAGTGCCCCAAAAATGGGAACAACGCGGAACAGTGCCGACGGGGAATCGATTAGTTCCCCGCCGGCGCCGAGAAATTATGAACCGGATGAGTCCGGTGGAGCAGCGTGGTTGTCAGTACCGTGGGGGGAGGAAGCCTTGTCAAGGGAATCAATCGGCCACGAGGCGCCGTTGTCACGGTCGGTGCCACCGACGGATGAAGAGGGGGGATCACCAACAGGCACTGTGGGAGGGACGTCAAGAGGATCAGCCGTTATGGCTGTTGGGAGGGAGCTTTGCATGGTTGCAGGATCGCGCGGGCTGAAGGAGAGGGTGCCGACGTCTGATCCGAAAGAGCGTGAAGGGGTCGTGTCATGGATCTCATGCTCATTTCCGCCGTTCCCACCGTGGACAGAGGACGATGGTTGCGGCAAGGAGGTTCGGTTATGCTCGGTAGCCGGAGCAGAGGAAGATGGGTCATAGAGTACGATTTCCACGCGGCGATTTTTCCGGCGCCCCTCCTCGTTGGCATTGGTGGCGGCCGGTTTGCTCTCCCCATAGCCGACGGAGGTCAAGCGGGACGGATCGACTCCACCGTTCCCGACCAGATAGCGCACGACACTCTCGGCGCGCGCCCTTGCCAGGTCCACATTGGTGGGGTAACGGCTTTTTAAGGAAGGGCCGATCTCGACGTTATCCGTGTGACCTTCCACGCGAATGAACCGCTGGTCTCCGCTGTGGGCGAGGTAGGCGATGAGTTGATCGAGCACAGGGCGTCCTTCTGGTTTGATCGAGGCGTCTCCCGAATCATAATAGAGGATGTTGGAGAGATCGCCGAGATTGAGGCGGCTTTCGCCCGATGCCTGCTTCGTACCCAATTGTTTTGCCACGAGCTCACTCGCGGCGGCACTCGTGGATGGTCTGTCCTTTGCTGCGCTGCCTGTTTCGGTGTCCAGTGGATTCGCTGACGGATCCGACGGGAGGGCAACTCCCATTGTGGGAACCGCCGATGCGGGGGTTCCAGCGCGCTTAAATCGGTCTCCTTTGAATACACGGGTGTTGGCTTTAATGACTCGTGCCGTGGCTGTGTGGTCTTCGGTGGCCAAGACCTTGAGCTCGCCGATTTTTCTCATGGGCAGCGCCGCGTTCTGGCGGTAGAGATCCAGAATGTCGCCAGCCTGAAGCCCCTCTGCTTTGCCGCGATCCACATAGACGATGTTTGACTGGGAGACCATGGTCATCGGTTTGTCGGCCTGAATTTCGACGAGCATCCCTTCCACATCGGAAGCGTGCCCTCTTTGTTTAGCCGGGCCGGCGGACGGCGGGACGAAGCGCATGATGAGGTCGCCAGGAACGATTGGTCCGTAGCTCACCACCGTTTCAGCGGTCGTCAGAGTAGGGTGGACGTCGGTCACCTTCACCACGGCCACACGAATGGTAACCAGGCCAAGATATTCTTTGGTCAAGGGGTGGAAGACTTTCCGCACTCGTCGGTATACGGTAAAGAGGTCGCCCACGGCCACGTTGGTTGGACGGTCGAGTTTCAAGTAGAGGGTGTCACGGAGGCCCAGAAGCATTCGGTTGCCGGCAGATTGATTGTCACCTGTCACCAGATTCACGATTCCATCGCGGGGGGTGGCTTTTTGGATGGCGCCGCTAGCGAAGGTGAGCGCCGCTTCTCCGTAACGAACAAGGTTGGGGTCGTGAACTTGAGCGTGGCTATTGTTCCATAAGGAGGCCAGCCCGAAGGCCAGGAGAACGATGCACACCAGTCGACCGTGAGTCTTTGTCGTCATGGCTGTTCCTTTACACACGCCGAAACTGCGCACGCCGAAATCCAGACGGGATCAAAAGGTCCTCTCAAACCATAGCAAATCGGAGGGGACTGTCAAGAAAGAGCGAGCAACAGGACGTACGAGGGGCATTTGACGACAGTTTTTCTGAAGTGGTAGGGTCCTTGCTGCTTCCTTCTCTTGCCTGGCCCGTCCGACCGTTGATCGAGCTGGTCTGTTATGTGGTCTGTTATGTGGAGGAGCATGAGCGACCCAGGTTATGAACCCAAAATCGATGAACCCAAAGTCGAAGGAACGGATTGACACCCAAATCCACCGCCGCCGCGCTGCTCCGGCCTCCGGGGCAATGAAAGCAGAGTGGGACGTCTCGGAGGGGCAACCGCCTGTTCGGCTCCGCATGACGGACGCGTCGAGCCTCTTACGGGATGGCAGGATGGTTATAGACGGGAACGAGGATGGGGAAGAGAAGAAATCCTCCCAAGCGGGACAAGAGCCATGAGCCCTCAAGAGCTCGTCATGGGATCTCCCTGAACAGAAGGGAGTTGCTGGTCAGACCTCCTACCGGGAACCAATGTGGGGCTTTCGGGACTCATCTCATTAGGTCCTTTGCTCGCTTGCTATCGCGAGATTCTTCTTTCTAAGATCACAGCTCTTGATTCAAGTCAATATATTTTGAGCGGTGGGATCTATTTATTAATGATCGAACCTGATCTAGCCCAATACCTGACCAAGTTTTTTCCGGTTCTCTTGTTCATTTTTGCAGCCCTGACCTTCGGAATCGGAACATTGGTGGTCAGTTATCTGGTCCAGCCGAAGTATCCGGAGCCGGAAAAACTCTCGGTCTATGAATGTGGGTCAGAACCGTTTTCCGATGCGCGCATGCCGTTTCCGGTTCGGTACTATGTCTTTGCCGTGTTGTTCGTGATTTTCGACATCGAAGTGATCTTCCTTTATCCCTGGGCGGTGGTCTTTCGCAACATTGGCATTATCGGATTGATTGAGATGTTGATTTTTATTGGTCTGTTCGTCGTGGCGTATGTGTATGCCTGGCGAAAGGGGGCGTTGGAATGGGATTGATCCAGCTGGGGCGGCATGAAAAGGACGGCACTCCGGACGTCTTCGTCGGCTCCCTCGAAAAAGCGGTAAATTGGGCGCGCAAAGGATCTCTGTGGCCTATGACCTTCGGGCTTGCCTGTTGCGCGATTGAAATGATGGCCGCCGTCTCCTCTCGATACGACATGGATCGGTTTGGGGCTGGGGTGTTTCGCGGTTCGCCCAGGCAGTCGGACCTCATGATCGTGGCGGGAACGGTCTGTCGACGAATGGCTCCAGTGATTAGGAAAATCTATGATCAGATGCCGGAGCCGAAGTACGTGATCGCCATGGGTTCCTGTGCGACGTCCGGCAACATTTATGACAGTTACAGTGTTGTGCAGGGGGTTGATCGGTTCATTCCGGTTGACATGTATGTGCCCGGTTGTCCGCCGACGCCGGAAGCGCTGTTGGACGGCATCCTGAAGCTCCAAGAGCGCATCATGCAAAGGCGTGTCTTTACGACGCAGCCCAAAGAGGTGAAGGCTGGCTTGAAGGTATGATGAGCGGGGCGATGCATCCCTTGGCCAGACGCATTCAGGAAACGTTTCCCACCGGTTTCGTCAGCTCGACGGAATGGCGGGGCGATGTGGCAGTCACCGTCACGCGAGACAAGGTCCATGAGATTGCTCAGTTTCTGCGCGACGATCCGTCAATGGATTTTGACTACATCGTCCATGTGAGTTCGGTCGATTGGCCGGATGACGAAGAGCGATTCGAAGTGGTGTGGGAGTTCTATTCGATTCGAAAGCGGCATCGCATTCGGTTAAAAACAAGAGTGCCAGAATCCGACTGTGTGGTGGATTCGTTGACGGACCTCTGGCGGGGTGCCAATTTCATGGAGCGCGAAGTCTACGACATGATGGGCATTCGGTTCCGGAATCATCCGGACCTCCGTCGGATTTTATTGCCCGACGATTTCAATGAAGGCTACCCCTTGCGCAAGGATTTTCCGCTGAGGGGGAAAGGGTGGCGGGACACATTTGAATTTTTGGATGAACAGCCGCGATAAGAGAGTGGCGCATGGCGTTGGAGGATCAAAGAACCACCGTCTATAAGGTCGATCCCAATCATCCGGAGAGTGAAACGCTCCCGGCGTTGCGGACCGAGGAACTGCTCCTCAACATGGGGCCTCAGCACCCCAGCACTCACGGGGTGCTCAAGGTCATTATGGAACTGGAAGGGGAGCGGGTTGTGAAGTCCACGCCTGTGATGGGGTATCTGCATCGAGGGGTGGAAAAGCTGGCGGAGGATGGCACCTATCATCAGTTTATCCCCCACACGGATCGGCTCGACTATGTCTGCGCCATGTACAACAACTTCGCCTATTGCCGAGCGGTGGAGAAACTGTTGGACCTCAAGGTGCCAGATCGAGCTGAGTACTTGCGAACCATTGTGGCGGAGGTTCAGCGCATCATCGGTCATCTCTTTTGGTTGAGCGCCCAAGCCCTTGATATCGGCGCCATGACCGTCTTTTTTTATTGCTTCCGCGATCGGGAAATCCTGTTGGACTGGTTTGATGAACTGTGCGGGGCGCGCCTCACGACAAGCTGGTATCGCATCGGCGGTGTTGAGCGAGACCTGACCCCCTCGCTGATTGCCAAATTGAAGGCCTTTCTCGACTATTTCCCGCCCAAAATCGATGAATATCAAGTCTTCCTCGAGAAGAACCGCATCTGGCTTGCTCGCACCAAAGGGATTGCCGTTATTTCGGCCGAGGACGCCATTAACTTCGGGCTGAGCGGGCCGACTTTGCGTGGCTCCGGGGTCGATTATGACTTGCGCAAGTACGAGCCCTACAGCGCCTATCCGCGCTGCGAGTTCAGTGTTCCGGTGGGGAAGAACGGCGACACCTACGACCGGTACTGGATCCGCATGATGGAGCTGTACGAAAGCGTAAAGATTATCAAGCAGTGTTTGGAGCAGATGGAAGAGGGGCCGATCATGGCGGAGGTGCCCAGTGTCACCTTTCCGCCGAAACAGCGGGTGTTCACGAACCTCGAGTCCATGATCCAACAGTTCAAGCTGTTCTCGCAAGGATTCAAAGCTCCGCCCGGTGAAATTTATTGTGGGACCGAGGCGCACAAGGGCGAATTGGGCTTTTATATCGTCAGCACGGGAGGAAGCAAACCCTATCGGTTGAAAATCCGTGCTCCGTCCTTCGTTCACATGGGAGCGTTCGACCACATGGCCAGGGGATACATGATCTCCGACGCCTGCACGATTTTTGGGACATACGACATTGTGATGGGGGAATGCGACCGATAATCGATAAGAGTGGCACGTGGAAAGCCCCGGACTAACTGGCAGCCCAAGCGTGGTCTTGTCACAAGGTCATCTGGAGACGATGAAGGCGGCGAGAGGGGCACGAGCGACAAAAGACGGCAGGGGATGAATCTGAGCAATGACGATGAGTGGTGGAATGATGATGATGAGTGGTGGATGGTGTGTGGGGGTGTGATTGAAGCGCGTGATTGGAGCGACGGAAGCGGGTAAGGGAACACGATGGGACTGAAACCGGCCACCAATCCTGAGGTCGAGGCGGCGACAATCGAATTGACGATCGATGGGACTCGTGTGACCGCTAAGGATGGCGTGTCCCTGTACGACGTCATCTCCATGACGGGCAAGATTATCCCCGCTATGTGTTACCACTATACATTCGATCCCTTCGGCTCCTGCGGGATGTGTCTGGTGATGCAGGAGGGAAAGAAGGCTCCCGTTCGGTCGTGCACTGCCAAGGCGACGGCCGGCATGATCATTCGCACGGAGGGGGAAGATCTCTTTCTTGCCCGGAAGAAGGCTGTTGAAAAGCACCTGTCTGTCCATCCGCTGGATTGTCCGGTCTGTGACGCAGACGGTCACTGCGAACTGCAGGACATGGCGTTCGAACACGGTGTCACGAACCTTCCCAACGCCAAGCAGAAATTTATTCCCGAAGACACGCGCAGCTTGGTCCTGGACTTCAACATGAATCGGTGCATTGCCTGCGCCGAGTGCATCAATGTGTGCAAGGACGTGTTGATGATTGATGCCCTGCAATTCATGAAGAAAGGGGGATTCAATCAAGTCGTCCCCAAGGGAGATGTCCCCCTCCAATGCGAGTTTTGCGGCGACTGTCTGGCGGTCTGCCCGGTTGGTGCGATTACGAACAAATTCTCCAAGTATCTGTACAAGCCTTGGCAGATGAAAAAAACGGCCACCACCTGCAACTATTGCGGAGATGGCTGTCAGTTGTATTTAGAGACCAAGGACGAAGATGTTATTCGCATCACTTCTCACTTGTCCTGGAAAAACAAGTGGGGTGATCGGGCCGAAACGGCAAAAGGTCACGGCGGTCTCTGTGTTCGAGGGCGGTTCGGTTTTGAATATATTGACAGTGCGACCAGGCTACAACAGCCGTTGGTCCGCGAGGGCGATCGGCTCGTTGAAAAGCCGTGGTTGGAGGTGATCGACCTGGTCGCTGGGCGGTTAGCGGAGATCAAGCGGCGATATGGCTCTGGTGCTATTGCCGGACTCATCACGGCGCGATGCACCAACGAAGAGGCATACCTGTTCCAAAAGCTCATGCGCGTTGTGCTAGGGAGCAACCATCTCGACAGCAGTGCCCGGTACGGGCATCTCAATTTTGTGCGTGCGATGAAGCGGGCGGTCGGGATCGGACGGTCGCTCAACACATGGGAGGATTTCACCAAAGCCAAGGCCATCTTGTTAATCGGCTCGAACTTGACGGAAACCAATCCTTTGACGTCAGTGCGGATCAAAGAAGCCATTCGCGTATACAAGGCGCAAGTGGTGACCTTCGACTCCGCCATTACCAACATGGCCAAGCTGGCGTCTCATCCGTTCTTGATCACGCCGGGTACGGAGGGGTTGGTGCTGGACGGTCTTGTGAAAACGGTCATCGAACGAGACCTGATCGATGAAGAGGCCGTCGGCCAATATCCCGCGGCCTTTGAAGCCTTGAAAGAGGCGGTCTCTCGCTTGTCGCTGGATCAATTGTCGTCTCAGACAGGCGTATCAGTTGAATCGTTCCAGGAGATCGCGGAGATCTTCGCCGAGGCGCCGCGATCGATCATTGTGTGCGCCGAAGGCCTTGTTAGGAGAGCGGACGGATACCGGAACGTCTTGAAGCTCGTCGATTTGGCCTGGCTTACCGGCAAACTGGGGCGTCCCGGCTGTGGCGTGAACACGGTGACGGAAGAGCCAAATGAGCAGGGAGTGGTTGACATGGGGGCGGCTCCGGAGTTCTTGCCCGGTCTGGCCCCATTTGATGATCCCACGGCTCGTGAACGGTTTGAGAAGGTGTGGGGAGCATCGTTGCCTTCTCCCGGGGAGGGACGGTCGCTGCTCGAAATTCTGGAGGGGTGCAAATCGGGTGCGATCAAGGCGCTGTACGTGCTGGGGGAAAATCCGCTGGCTACCCTGCCGGCTTCTGCAGAAGTGCGGTCCGCGCTTGAGCGGCTCGAGTGGCTGGTGGTGCAAGATCCGTTTCTCACAGAGACCGGCAGGATGGCGCACGTGGTGCTTCCCGCTTGCACCTATGCCGAGAAGGACGGGACCTTCACAAACTTGGAGGGGCGCGTGCTTCACATTCGGCAGGCGTTGGATCCAAAGGGGGAGAGTCTGCCGGATTGGCACATTATGACCGCCTTGGCCAATGCTCTGGATTATCCATGGGAATATCAATCCGTCAGTGATGTGCAAGCCGAAATCAGAAAGCTGGTGCCCGGCTACTACAACTTGGGTCAGCCTCGCAAGGCCGAGCCCGTATTGGATGATTATTGGAGCGGCGGCTATGTCCACGAAGTCGCGGAACGGTACGCGGTTACCTCGGTTGCCAGAGATCAAGCCCGTCCATTCTCGTTGCAGATGGGGCAGGTGCTAACTCATTCGGGGAAATTATCGACGCAAGCACCGGGCCTGATGAAGATCGCGCCGAACACCGGCAGGTTGCACATGCATCCGGAGGATATGGAAAAACTCGGTATACAGGACGGTGACAAGGTCCGTATCACCTCGGAGCGAGGATCGCTCCAGCTTGGCGTGGAACCGGATCAATCGGTTGCCCCGGGGACATGTTTTTTCCCCGAGCATTTCAACGAGCCGCCCGTCAAGGACCTGATTGCGGTTTCGGTCGATCCCGTGACCGGCGTTCCTGCGTTCAAGCAATGTTGGGTTTCTATCGAACGAGCGTGATGAGAAATGAGGGGGCTGTGGCGGTCACGCCTAATGATCATGCCAGGTAGGGGACGGCGATGAGCGTGGGGGCGGTAACGAAGAAAATTTTGCAGGCGGCTCTCTTCCAGGAGATCTGGGAGGCGATGAAGGTCACCTTTAAACACATGTTCCACCGTCCCATCACCTTTCAGTACCCCCGCGAGCAGCGGGTGATCCCCGATGCCCATCGCGGTGCCCTGGGGCTTCTGCGCTACGACGACGGGCGTGAGCGGTGTGTGGGGTGCGATCTCTGTGAGGCAGCCTGCCCATCGCGGTGTATCAAGGTGATCAGTGCCGAGGATCGGGAACGTCCGTTGCAACGTTATGCCGCCGAGTTTTATATCGATATCACCAAGTGCGTGTTTTGCGGATATTGTGTCGAGGCCTGTCCCGTGAACGCCCTCGCGATGACCAAGATGTATGAGTTTTCCACGCATGACAAGCGCGCGTTACTCTTTGACAAAAAGAAGCTGTACGAAATCGGGGAACGTCATTTGGAAGACGGGAAAAAGTATCTTTACGCTCATAATCAGGAGCAAGATGTCCAGGAGAGCCGCGAGTATCGGTACTACTTTCCCCAGTCCGTGCTCCAGCCTACGCAGCCTCCCCCCAAGCATCTGAGCTGAGTCGACGGCATGATCACGGTGTTTTTCGCGTATTTTGCGGTGGTCAGTATTGTTGCGGGTGTGCTTACGGTGGCCCTCCGCAATCCGGTTCACTGCGGCCTTGCGCTGTTGGCCGTCTTGATGCACGTCTCCGGTCTGTTTGTGTTGCTGAACGCCGAATTTCTCTGGGCGGTGCAGGTCATTGTCTATGCGGGCGCCATTTTGGTGCTGTATTTGTTCGTCTTGATGTTACTGAACCTCAAGACCGATGAACGCTATCTTCATTCGTCGTATCCCTACTTGCTCGGTCCCGCGCTAGTGGGCGCCGGCTATGTCCTCTTTCTCCTGCTTCGGTCACCCTACGAAGGGGCCAAAGGTGATGCACCGGTCTCGGCTGTGCTCGAACATGGAGATACGTATGCCGTCGGGATCAAGATGTTCAGCGACCATCTGCTGCAGTTCGAAATCGTGGGCATCTTTCTGCTCGGAGCCATCATTGGTGCGGTTGTACTGGCCAAGACGCCCAAGCCGATTCCCAAACCCACAGGTGGAAGCGAGCGCAGGGGCGGTCAATAGGTGAGGTGTCCGACGGTCGTCGGTTATCGGAGGAATGAAGCGTGGTACCGCTGAGCGCGTATGTAGCCGTGAGCGCGGTCCTGTTTATCACGGGACTGCTGGGCGTGCTGATCCGGCGTAATTTTATTATCGTCCTGATGGCCGTTGAGATCATGCTGAACGCCGCAAACATCAATCTGGTGGCGTTCTCCCATCATCTCGAGTCGATGGCCGGCCAATTGGTCGCGTTGTTTGTCATTGCGATCGCTGCGGGGGAAGCCGCCGTGGGGCTCGCAATTATCATCGTTGTCTTCCGGGGCAAGATTGCAACGAACGTGGACGAGATGAACTTGTTGAAGTGGTGAATGGTGGAGCTCACTGACATCCTCATCAAGTTGATTCCAGTGCTTCCTCTGTTGGCCGTGATTTCTAATGGTCTGTTCGGGAGTCGGTATTCGACCAATGTGGCTCACCGGCTGGCGTGGGGATCGGTCGGATTGTCGTTCCTCTGTGCGGTCGCTGTGTTCGCGGAAGTGTGGCGAACGGGCGCTTCGCGCGAGGTGGTCGTTTATCAGTGGATTTTCGGGGGAAACCTAAACATCAATCTGGCCTATTTGGTCGATCCTCTCACCTGCGCCTGGCTGTTGGTCGTGACCGGCGTGGGCTTTCTCATCCATGTCTACTCTGTCGGCTACATGCAGGGGGAACCGGGGTTCACGCGCTTTTTTACCTACATGAACCTGTTCATGGTCTCCATGCTTCTGCTGGTCATGGGGAACAACTATGTCGTACTGTTCATTGGGTGGGAAGGAGTCGGACTCTGTTCGTATCTGCTGATCGGGTACTATTACGAGCGTGTTCCGGCGGCGAAAGCCGCAACCAAGGCCTTTGTCGTCAACCGTATCGGCGATGCCGGGTTTCTACTAGCCATCTTCCTTGTTTTCGTCAATTTCCATACGCTCGACTACACCAGCGTCTTTGCGCAGGTGGAGTCGCTTTCGCCAGCGATGGCAACAGCTATCGCGCTGTGCCTGCTGATCGGGGCGGTGGGGAAGTCGGCGCAAATTCCCCTCTACACGTGGCTCCCCGATGCAATGGAGGGGCCAACCCCCGTCAGCGCCCTCATTCATGCCGCCACCATGGTCACGGCGGGCGTCTATATGATTGTCCGCAACCATGCGATCTTTGATTTGTCTCCCGTGGCCATGTCGGTGGTCGCGTTCATCGGCGGCGGTACGGCCCTGTTTGCGGCGACAATTGGGCTGGTCCAAACCGACATCAAGCGGGTCTTGGCCTATTCAACCGTGAGCCAGCTCGGCTACATGTTTCTGGGATGTGGAATCGGAGCGTATGCGGCCGCCGTGTTCCATGTCATTACCCATGCCTTCTTCAAGGCGTTGTTGTTTCTCTCGGCCGGGTCAGTAATCCACGCGCTAGCAGGCGAACAGGACATTCGCAAGATGGGGGGATTAAGCAAGAAGATCCCCTGGACCTATCGTCTCTTTGTGGTCGGCACTGTCGCGATTGCAGGCTTGCCGCCTCTGGCCGGTTTTTGGAGCAAGGACGAAATCATGGCCCACGCCTTCATTCGCGACCATTATTTCCTCTATGCGATTGCGGCGGCCGGCGCATTTCTGACGTCATTTTATATGTTTCGGCTCATGTATCTGACCTTCTACGGCTCACCTCGGATGGATCATCACACCGAAGAGCATGTCCATGAATCTCCCATGGTCATGGTGGGACCATTGATGGTATTGGGAGCCCTCTCCCTGGTTGGAGGACTGCTCCTGGGGTTCCCGCCCGAACATGGCTGGTTGCATCAATTTCTGGATCCGGTCGTTGGTCTCCCGACCGAGCATGATGTCAATCTTGGCCTGACCTTTGTCCTCATGGGCGCAGCGACAGCCATTGCTTTGCTGGGGTGGGGACTCGCACATTTTCTCTACCATGTGAGCCCCCAGACGGCCGAGGGATGGGCGGCTCAATTCTCCAGTGTCTATACGACCTTGCTGAACAAATACTACGTGGATGAGCTCTACGATGTGATAGTGGTCGAACCGACGAAACGGTTGGGTGAATTCCTTGATTGGTTCGATCGAACCGTCATTGATGGCATCGTGCGAGGGGTGGGCCGTTTGGCCGATTGGGGGTCAGCTGGGTCCACATGGTTCGAGAAGCACGTCATTTATGCGATCTTGAACCTGATCGGCTACGGTAACCACCTCGCCGCGCGGCAGGGACGAAAAATCCAAAGCGGCATGGTCCACCATTATGCTGCGGTACTGGTGGCGGGAATTTTTCTCATTGCCCTCATGGTACAGGTCATCGTGCAACAGTAAGGTTCGGCGAATCGGACGACGCTTCTTATGCTGGAAGAACTCACGGCTGGCTTCCCAATTCTCTCCTGCATTCTCTTTTGGCCACTTGTAGGTGCACTGGTCCTCTGGCTGATCGAAGATGAGGATCTGGTGCGGGCCTCGGCTGTGGGGATCGCTGTGCTTGAATTGGCGTTGACCGTCTTTGTGCTGCTCCGCTTTGTGCCAGAGTCGGCTGCGATGCAGTTTGCCGAGCGGGTTCGCTGGGTGCCGGCGTTAGGGATCAGCTATCACCTGGGGGTGGATGGCATCAGCGTGCTCTTTGTGGGCCTAACGGCCTTTCTCACCCTGCTGGTCGTCCTCTATTCATGGGACACCGTCCGGTATCGGGTGAAGCTCTATATGATGTCCGTGTTTGCGCTGGAGACGACGACGATAGGAGTCTTTGTCTCCCTTGATCTGCTGCTATTTTTTGTCTTTTGGGAACTCATGCTGATCCCCAGCTATTTCCTGATCAAACTCTGGGGCGGAGGGGCCGAACGGCAGTATGCGGCGCTAAAGTTCGTTGTCTATACCCTGTTGGGCAGTGTGTTTCTGCTAGTCGGCATTGCGTTGCTGAATCTCAATTATTCTCAGTGGGCCTCGTTGCACCATGCCGACCAGCTCTATTCGTTTGATTTGCTGGAATTGCTTTCGGTGCCAGTCCCCTATGAACAGCAAGTGGTGATCTTTTGGCTGATGTTTATGGGGTTTGCGTTCAAAGCCCCGCTGTTTCCCTTCCACACCTGGCTTCCCGATGCGTTACTCGAAGGGCCGATTGGCATGGCGGTGGTGTTGGCAGGTGTTAAGCTGGGAACATTTGGCTTTCTCCGATTCAGTATCCCCCTCCTGCCGGATGCGTCCAAGAGTGAAGCGGTTGTGTTGACGGTCGTTGCCCTGGGACTGTGTGCCATCCTCTATGGGGCGTGGGTTGCGCTGGTTCAGCACGATTTCAGGCGGCTGTTAGCCTACAGCAGCGTCAGCCACTTGGGTTTTGTCGTGGTGGGGCTCTTTGCTCTGAACTTTCAGGGGCTGCAAGGAAGCTTGCTGACCATGATCAACCTGGGGTTTAGCACTGCGGGATTGTTTTTTATCGCGGGTTTCCTCTATGCCCGGCAACAGACCACTCAGTTGTCTGCGTTCGGGGGCATGGCTAAGCAGGTTCCGCTGTTGGCGACGTTCTTTCTGATTATAGGGCTGGCCTCCATCGGCTTGCCAGGGACAAATGGCTTTGTGGGAGAGTTCCTGATTCTCTTAGGGGCGTTCCAAGCCAACTGGTGGTATGGAGCAGTGGCCGTGCTGGGGGTGATCTTTGGGGCTGCCTACTTTCTGTGGTACTACGAACGGGCCATGTTCGGACCGGTGGGCCGAGCCGTTAAGAATACGATTGGCGATCTCCAATTTCGGGAACTCCTGATCGCGGGCTCCCTCTCGGTGATGATTTTATGGATCGGCCTCTATCCGTCCCCGTTTCTACGTATTATGAATGGGTCGGTGCAGGCGCTGGTGGATCGGTTGAATCACGGAACCGTGGCGTTGCATTCCTCCACGTCTCTCGGTCAAGACGGACCGTTGAACCCATGAGCGAGCACCTGCTGCTGTATATCCTATTTGCCCCGTTCGCCGGAGCCCTGGCGCTGATCTTCGTCCCCAATAGCCGGCCGTTGCTGGTGCGGAGCGTCGCCGTGGTGTCGTCGTTTGTGTCGCTTGTCGCCTCGATCTATCTGTTTTACGCGTATGATGCCGGGAGGGGAGGGTTCCAGTTCGTTCAGAAGTTTCCGTGGTCCACGGAGCTGGGCATCGCTCTGCATCTCGGAGTGGATGGCATCGGTGTTCCGCTGGTCTTGGCGTCGGCCATTCTCCTGTTTGCCGGCGTTTTTGTGTCGTGGCACATCACGGATCGCACCAAGGAGTTCTATATCTGGCTTTTGATCCTGGCGGCGGCCACGATCGGCGTCTTCATGTCGTTGGACCTCTTCTTTCTCTATTTCTTCTATGAGATGTCTGTGATCCCGATGTACCTGTTGCTGGGCATGTGGGGTAGTCACACGAAGAAGTATTTGGAGATGACGGATCCCGAAGGGCTCAAGCTGAGGGACTCGGTCGGGTTTATCTTTAATTTCGGCGCCAACAGTAAAGAGTATGCGGCGATGAAACTGGTCCTCTTTCTGTCCGCCTTTGCGGTGGTGGCGCTGATGGGGATTCTGCTTATCTACAAGTATGCGGGCTTAAACACCTTTGACATCCTGGTGTTGCGCGAACAAGCGCATCTGATGAACATCCCGGTGCTGGGGACGACGTTGGACAAGATCATTTGGATCCTGGTGTTCTTCGGCTTTGCATCCATCGCGCCGATCTGGCCCCTCCACTCGTGGTCTCCTGTAGGACACGCCGCCGCGCCGGCAGCCACCAGTATGTTGCACGCCGGGGTGCTCATGAAGCTGGGGCACTTCTCGATCATCCGCGTCGCGTTTGAAATTCTGCCAGAGACAACCAGAGAGCTGATGCCAATCGCCGCCGTGCTGTGCGTGTTCAGCATCATCTACGGAGGGCTGGTCGCGTTTTACGCCAACGACACCAAATATGTGATCGGCTATTCAAGTTCCAGTCACATGGGCTATGTCTTCCTCGGCATGGCGGCACTCAACTACATTAGTCTCAGCGGAGCCGTCATCTATATGTTCGCGCACGCGATGGCGACGGGGATGCTTTTCGCCATGGCTGGGTGGGTGTACGACCAGACCCATACGCGGGATTTGCCTTCTCTGGGAGGACTGTCAAACAAGATGCCGTTCATCGCGGGATGCTTCGTCGTTGGCTGTATGGCCTCCATCGGAATGCCGGGCACGGTCAATTTCATCGCGGAGATCATGATCATCGTCGGCAGTTGGAACAAATATCCGCTACAAGTGATTGTGGCCGTGCTGGGGATCGTGCTCACGCTCGCCTATCTCTTCAACATGATGCGAGCCGTCTTCTATGGACCGATGAGCCAGAAATACAGCCATACACGAGACGCTGTCGCGACGGTGGACCGGCTACCACTGTTGGTCATGATCGCGGTTAGCATCGGGTTTGGACTGTTTCCCGTCCGGTTGTATGACGTCGTCCGTTCAGGGGTGGATCCCTTGGTTGCGAAAATCACCTACGTCATGCCGGTAGCGAAGAATGACGAGGGAACAGACGGTGGCCGCGACGATAGAGCGAAAGCGTCGGCCACGATTCCCCTATCGGGAACGGCCGATGTCTCGCGTCCGCCAGTTACCTATGCTTTGCGAGATTCGCAATGACGTTCGATCTGACTCTTTCCGCCGCCGATCTCTTGCTCCTGCTGCCGGAGATTTTCCTGACCTGCTGGCTCTGCGTGGTCTTGATCGTTGATTTTAGCTGTCCGCGTCTGCCCCATACGCGCCTCGCGCACCTGAGTGTTGGGGGGTTGGCAATCACGCTTCTTGGTCTCGCATGGTTCGATGTGACCGGGGTATCGGGCACCTTGTTCAACAACATGTTTGTGCTGGATCGGATGGCCATCTTTTTCAAGATGTTTGTCGTTGGCTCCACCGCGCTGGTCATCTTGACATCGATGCAATACGTCAATCGGTTCACCTTTTTCCGCGGGGAGTATTACTTCCTGGTGACCATGTCGGCCCTAGGGATGATGTTCATGGTGTCGGCAAACGATCTCTTGTCGCTGTTCGTGAGCATCGAATTCTCCACCCTAGGGTTTTACATCCTGGTTGGCTATCTTCGTGAGGATCTCACCTCTAATGAAGCGGGACTCAAGTTTTTTGTGCTGGGCGTGTTTGCGGCTGGGCTCTTGGCGTATGGGATCAGCCTGGTGTATGGGGAAACGGGCAAGCTCGTGTTTTCGGACATGACCCCTCCCGCCACTCCTGGCGCAATGATCGGGTTTCTTCTGATTTTTGCGGCGCTGGGGTTCAAGATTGGGGCCGTGCCATTCCATTCTTGGATTCCCGATACCTATCATGGAGCGCCGACACCGGTGACAGCGTTCCTGTCGATCGCGCCCAAGGGAGCAGCGTTTGCCATTTTGATCCGCCTCTTTTTGGTCGTGCTGGCTGCTTTCAAGCCGGTGTGGGTGCTGTTGTTGGTGGCGGTGTCGATCCTGTCCATGACGTACGGCAACATCGTGGCCATCGCACAGCGCAATATCAAGCGACTGCTGGCCTACTCGGGAATCGCGCAAGTCGGAAACGTGCTGATCGGCCTGGCCGCCGGCACGAAAATGGGGAGCGACGCCATCTTGTTTTATCTGCTCACCTATCTATTTGCCAACATCGGTGCATTCGCTGTCGTGATCGCAGTGGGGCAGGCCATTGGGAGCGAGGAGATTGATGACTACAGCGGACTGAACCGTCGGTCCCCCTTCCTCGCCTTTGCCATGCTGTTATTTTTGTTGTCTTTGGCAGGCGTCCCTCCGCTGGCGGGGTTTATCGGCAAACTGTACATTTTCATTGCCGCTGTCAGAGAGGGGCTGTACACGTTGATTGTGGTGGGCCTGATCAACATCGTGATTTCGATGTACTACTACTTGGTGGTCGTCAAGAAGATGTACATCAATGAGCCGATCGATCCGTCGCCGGTCAGTGTGTCCGGCCCCATGAAGGCCGTGGTGTATATCGGTTTGGCAGGCACGTTGGCGATCGGCATCTATCCCCAGCCAGTCATTGAGTGGGTCGTCAACGCGACACTCATGTTTTCCCACGTAATGGGCCCTGCAGCCGGCGTCGTTCCTTCCCCTTCTCCCTTTGGTGGATAAGTTTCAGTAGGTATTCTGATTGTCCGGATGACCTGGTCTGCTACAATGGGACCATGCTGTGTACATGAATGTTCGAGAATGATCCGGCCCTTGTCTGCTTTTCATGAGGCATGCGCCCGTCTATGGAACCGGAGAGAGATGGCGAACTGCGAATTCCACGGGGGGAGACCGAGACGGACGATAATGATCAGGTGGAGTCCTCGCGGCTTTCTCCGGAGTCAATGGAGTCGGCGGAACGTCCTCGTGGGCCATGGTTTCGAGCGCTGACCATTGAAGAGCGAATTCTGATCGGGTTTGGCATCGCCTTTCTGGGAGTTCTTGCTATCTGCGCTCTTTCCTACAGCAGCATTCGTGTCTTGCTCGACAACGGCGGCCGTGACACGAAAAGCCATGAGCTTATCCAGTTGCTACGGGATATCGATATAGCCACTGATGGGGCGGAGAAACAGCTCCGCCGCTACCTGGTAACCGGCGACCCACTCTATCTCCAGAACTATCAGGAAGTCGCCAAGCAAAAGCGGGAGGCCCTCCACGATCTCCATAGCCTCGTCCGAGGAGTGGGAGAACAGGAGCGGCGAGCCGAACGGCTGGGCGCTGTTCTGGAGCAGCAGTTTGCGGCTCAGGCACAGGCCATCGCTAAATTCGCTGAGGGCGGAACCAGATCCGTCAAAAAGATGGCCTTCGATGGAGTGGCCAAACGGGAGATCGAAGAGATTCACCGAATCGTGGCGGAAATGGACCGGCATGAACGGGAGGCGTTACGCCGGCGGGTGACGGAGTCCACCGCCGAGACACGCACCACTAGCGTGTTGCTGGCTGCAGGAGCGTTCCTGCAACTGGTGCTCCTGGCCTCCGTGTACTCCTTGATCCGCCACGATATTACGCAGCGGCGGCGTGTCGCGGACGAGCTCAAACGTCACAGCCGGCTGCTTGAAGCCGCGAACAAAGAGCTCGAATCGTTTAGCTACTCGGTGTCGCATGATCTCAGGGCGCCGCTGCGCCATATCGACGGGTATGCGGCTTTGTTGCGCAAAGCTATGGGGGATGCATTGAACGAGCGAGCTGCCAGATATCTAGACACGATTTCCGCATCTGCTCAGCAAATGGGACGACTGATCGACGACCTCCTCATGTTCTCAAGGATGGGCCGTCAGGATATGGTGCGAACCACTGTCGATCTTGGTCGACTGGTGTCGGAAGTGCTAGAAGGCTTTCGTCTCGACTTGCAAGAGCGCCACATATCCTGGACAATTGATCCATTGCCGTTGGTGATCGGAGATTCCGCAATGCTCAGACAAGTTTTTGTCAATTTGATTGGCAACGCCGTCAAATTTACCAGCACCAAACCAAGGGCAGAAATCGCGATTGGCATTGATCGACAGACAGCAACGGAAGTTGTCGTGTTCGTTCGCGACAATGGAGTGGGCTTCGACATGCAATATGCCTCGAAACTCTTCGGTGTGTTTCAGCGGCTCCACCGGGCCGACGAGTTCGAAGGGACGGGAATCGGCCTGGCCAATGTGCGGCGGATCGTGCATCGGCACGGCGGGCGGGTGTGGGCCGAAGGTATCCTCAATCAAGGGGCGACGTTTTACGTGGCCCTGCCCAGGGGGGAGGAACGCGCGTGAAAGTCGCCAAACCGATTCTCTTGGCGGAGGACAACCCCAGAGATGTCGAGCTGGCCTTGGCGGCGATGGAAGCCCATCACATGGCCGATAAAGTGGTGGTGTGTTGTGATGGAGCGGAGGTGCTGGATTACTTGTACTGCCGCGGCCCCTTTGCTTTTCGCCAAAAGGGCAATCCACTGGTGGTCCTTCTCGATCTCAAGATGCCAAAAGTCGATGGATTGGAGGTCTTGCGAGTCATGAAGGCGGACGCGACGCTGCGGTCCATTCCAGTCGTGATGCTGACGTCATCGCGCGAAGAGCGGGACCTGCGGGAAAGTTATGCGTTAGGCGCCAACGCCTACGTCGTCAAGCCAGTGGAATTTACCCAGTTTGTCTCCGCGGTGAAGGAACTGGGGTCATTGTGGGGCCTCATCAATGAGCCCCCGCCCGACCCCTCATGACCAGCCACGGAGAGTCAACGAAACGGTTCCTGTTGGTGCCAGGGGAAATGTCTCTCGTTCAAAAGGGGAAACCATATGGAATCCATGACCTTAATGATCCCTCGTTCGCCTGTTCTCGTGTGTTCCCCCAGGCCGGCCTGATCGTGAGTCGTTGTTCGTGAGGGAAAATGATTTCGCCAATCGTTGAGGGATCGTGAGTGCCCCACTGCGCCTGCTTCTTTTGGAGGATAATCCAACCGACGCCGATTTGATCATTTCTCTGTTGAGCGAGTCGGGAATCCCCTGCACGGCTCGGCGCGTGGTCAGCCGGGAGGCCTTTGTCGAAGCTTTGAAAGAAGGAGCCATCGATCTCATCTTGGCCGACTACTCGCTACCCGGCTTCAGCGGGGAGGCGGCTCTTGATGTGGCTAGACAACTCGTGCCCGACATTCCGTTTCTGTTTGTTTCCGCCATCATTGGTGAGGAACTGGCCATTGATTTGATGCACCGGGGTGCCACGGACTATATCCTCAAGCAGCGGCTGGGGCGCCTGGTGCCGTCTGTCCAGCGTGCAGTGCGTGAGGCGTCAGAACGGACAGCGCGTCAGCGCGCCCAAGAGGCACTGCGTCAGAGCGAATTGCAACTTCGGCGGGCGCAAAAGATGGAGGCGATTGGGCGACTGGCCGGCGGGCTGGCCCACGATTTCAACAACCTGTTGACCGTCATTCTGGGCCAGAGCCAAGTGGTGCTAGCCGAGTTGAAGGCGGATGATCCTCTGCGGGCCAAAATAGAGGAAATTCGCGGCGCTGGTGAACGGGCGGCGGTCTTGATCCGCCAATTGTTGGCGTTCAGCCGGAGACAATCTCTGGCAGCGGAGGTGCTGGATGTCAATGGCGTCGTTGCGAATATCGAGACCATGTTCCGGCGGCTGATCGGGGAGCACATTACGCTGGTCGTCAGGCTCAGCAAGGACCCGCTGCTGGTCAAGGGGGATTGCTCGCAGCTCGAGCAAGTGGTGATGAACCTGGTGGTCAACGCGAGAGACGCGATGCCACAAGGTGGAACGTTGATCATTGAGACGGCTCAGACCGAGCTTCAGCGTACACCAATGTACGCGTTCACCTCCTGGGTTCCTGGCTCCTATGCCAGACTCTCGGTGACGGACACAGGCTATGGGATGTCTGAATACGTCCAATCTCGGATGTTCGAGCCGTTTTTTACGACGAAGGAAGAGGGGAAGGGCACAGGCTTGGGGCTCTCGACCGTGTTTGGCATCGTGGCCCAAGGCGGCGGAGGGATTGACGTGACCAGCGCCGTTGGGAAAGGCACACGGTTTGATGTGTACCTGCCGCTTATGGCGGGAGAGGTGAAGCCGGAGATGGCCTCCTCGGATTCGTTGCGTCTAGCACGGGGGCGAGAGACGATTCTGTTGGCTGAGGACGACAGCGGAGTCCGCGAACTGATCCACGATCTGTTGATCAAACTGGGGTACCAAGTCTATGTTGCTGCCAATGGCGAGGAGGCCTGCGCCATCGGCAGGCAACACCTCGGCGATATCGATCTCTTGTTGATGGACGTTGTGATGCCGGGAATGAGTGGAACAGATGTGGCTTGCCACCTGCGAGCACTCAAACCGGGCTTGAAACAGCTCTTTATTTCGGGCTATCCCGACCATGCGGGTGTCGGATGCGAGGATCCGGCCAGTGCCTATGTTCAGAAACCGTTTGCGCCGGAAATGTTGGCAGAAATGATCCGTGAATTGCTTGATGGGCCGATGAAACAATCAGGAGCCCAGACAGGGGGAAGTCCCAATGCCTGATTGTCAGAGGAAGAGGCGTAGAGCGCTTCCTGACTCCGGCGAGCATCGTTTGGGATGGCCGTGCCAACCGTTGAGGGGTCCTTTGTTGCAGGGCGGAAGACGGAAAGGCGAGGCCTATTGCGCGGCGTGCTTCATGGTGATGCTGATAGCTACGCCGCTCGCCGGCTGGGGAGCAGACCTGGTGTGGGAACCGTTGATAGATGGTCTGGCCGTTTCCGTGTGGACGCCGGGGGCGTCCTGCCCCGCCGTGCCGGACTTGCTGGCAATCGACGTCGATCCCGATCGAGTCAGGTTCTCCGTTCATTACTATGCTGACGAGAAGCTCAGAGAGCCGATTACCATTGATCAATGGCAAAGGTTAACCGGACATCCCGTGTTGTTTAACGCAGGATTGTTTCGGGAGAACTTTTCGTACCTGGGATTGCTGTACAAAGATGGACGGTCGTTGGGTGGGCGCCGGCATGGGACGTGGCAAGGTCTGTTCGCTGCCGAGCCGGTTTATGATGGATTGAGGAAGGCGCGAGTGCTAGATTTGTCCGTTGAATCGTTCGATGAGGATCGACCTTCTTATCGGGAGGCGGCCCAGTCGTTAATGCTGTTAGATGGACGGCGGACCATCCGCGTGCGTCAATCAGGGAAAGCCGCGTATCAAACCATTGTGGCGGAAACCGAGGCGGGGCATATTGTCGTGATGAAGAGCCGAGAAATCACGAGCCTTTACGATCTTGCGCAATGTTTACGCGATGCCGCACCCTGGGTCCGTCAAGCCATGGCCATGGATGGAGGGTCGTCGGCGGATGTGTTGGTCGTGGAATCGCTTTGGCGGGATGATCGGAGAACTGCTGGGCGGGTGTCGTGGAAGGCATTGTTCGGTGGCAAAATAAGCACCCATATCCCTCTACCGACCGTCATCGGCATCAGCCCGCGATGACCATAAGAGGAAGAAAGACACTCAAGAGGAAACAGGCTTCCGTTGCTGATCACCAGGAGAGCAACTCGACAACCGACGGCTATTGTGGGGGCCGTTCAACGGGGAAGCCGGCCTCCATCCAAGCATTCATGCTGCCCTCGACATTATAGACATGACGGTAGCCGAGCTCAGCCAGCGCTTGGGCAGCAATACTGCTCCGGCGGCCTGATTGACAGTAGACCACAATATGGTCATCAGGCTGGGCTCCTAGTTCACGGTGACGGGATTTGATCTCGCGAAAGTCGATGTTGAAATCCGTGCCGGGAATCATCCCCGCCCGATGTTCTTGGGGCGTGCGCACGTCCACGAGGATAAATCCCTTCTCCTCGCGGGACCGTCCTTTTGAGAGGGCGCTATGCAGTTGCTCCACTGTCAGGACAGAGGGTGGAGCGCCCAGCGCCACATCGCCCATCATCAGGACTGTGGCGAGCAGGCCGGCCATCAGGTTCCAGCTCAGACGTGTCATCGGGGCAGTCCTTTCTATGGAGGTTCAGTGCGGTTCCCTTGGTGGTTTAATGATAAAAGTGCGGAGAACGGTCGGTCAAGATCATGGCTGGCGGTCATTGTGATGGGGATCGTTATGGGTGCCGGTTGCGCGGACGGAGCGAAACTCGTTCAGGAACAGGAACACGGCGGGGTGGTTGTCTATCCATTCAAGGACGGGCAAGGGCCCTTGCTCTCGTCGTTTCGAACCGAGGCCCTGGCCATCATTCGTCGGAAGTGTGGAGATCGCTCCTACGAGATTCTGCGCGAAGGGGAGGCCAAAGGACGAACCAGGATCGTCAGCCTGATCGAGGGGCGGGAAGAAATGATCCACGAACGGCGTTGGGGCATCGAGTTTCAGTGCCGCTAACCTTGAGATCCGCCTGGATTCGGCGCCTATCTCGATGACGCGGGGGAAACGAAGCCTGCCGTCAGATCGCGAATGCTCAATAGGCTGAGCACCGTCACCCCTTCCTGTTCCACTCTGTTTCGTCCGTCCTGCTCTTCCCGGTCCACGATGACCAAGGCGTGCGCAACCGTCAACCCCGCCGCCCTTGCGGCGGCGATAGCCTTCAACAAAGACCCTCCGCTGGTCAACACATCATCGACAATGACCGCACGATCCCCTGAGTGGATGGCGCCCTCGACCAATTTGCCCAACCCATGATCTTTGGCCTGTTTTCGCACCACGAACGTTCGCCAGGCTCTCGGTGGCTGGGCCATCAGCGCATAGTCCGAAAGGGAGGTGGCGATGGCAATCGCGCCGATTTCGAGACCGCCCAGGCAATCGAACGCGAGGGGCTTCAAGAGTTCGTACCCCAGCTGGGCCACGAGCCACCGAGCATGGGGATGGGCCATCAATGAACGACAATCAACGTAATAGGGACTCCTCAGTCCCGAGGCCAGCTTGAAACCGTTTCCGGGATCCCATTTAAACGACTGAGTCTCGTGGAATGCGTGGACTAATTGATGATGCGGCGTGGTCACGGGTCGTTCCCCCTGCAAGAGACTGGTTGACGAGCGGCCGCTATTGTACACCTGATGGGGGGCAAAGGGAGAACAATCATGGCCGGCGTCATATCAACGTAATATCAAGAAGAGATCGTAAACCGTCGGATCTGTTCGGCCAGGGTTGAGGCGACAAGATCCATGTCGAAGGGCCAAGCATAACGGATGGTGACATGAGGATAGAGAGGGCGAAGTCGCGCCAGGATTTCCGGGATCTCGATTTCTGAGTGGGCTCCACCGGGTGTGAACATGGTCGTAGTCACGATTACATCGGTCGCACCTCGATTGATCAGGGCTTGGACGGATTCTTCTAGTGTCGGGGCGCAGAACTCATTAAAAGCGATGCCAAACAAGACGCCGTTTAATTGAGCTTGCAAGCGTGCGGCCACCGCTTGGAGTCCAAACAGGTAGGGATCGGTCTCTGCTGTCCTCGGCCAGCGACGAATCGTTGTATCCAGCTCGAGTTCTTCGCTCGATGGCGGCTGGTGGGTGGCTCGTCGTTGGGCTTCCAGCCGCTTCAACTTGGTCACCAGCTCTTGCGGACAATCCTTGGGAATTCCACCATGCCCGACCAACACGACTCCTTGCTTCCCTGTTTTCATAGAGCTCCTCCAAATGAGACGATTAGACGTGATTGCGCAGCATCAATTCCTTGGGGTGGGGATTGAGGTAAATCTGGTCGCGGACGTATTCGACGTTGAAGAGCTGCACGTAATGTTTAATCAATGTAAGTGGTACGATTAAGGGCGTGAGCCCCCGCTGATAGTCGCCGATAACGCTCAGCAATTCGGATTTCTCGCCGGCGGTCAAACGGTCTTTGAAATGTCCCACGATATGGTGCAACACGTTGACGTGTTTGCGGACCGTAGCCTTGACCGCGAGGGCCTTCATGAAGAGGGGGCCATATTTCACGGCCAACTCTCGAGGCCCGAAGTGGTGGGCGTGGCCGACCAGTCTGCCGAGCCGTTCGTAATCCTGTGGACTGTGAGCAAGCAACAGATATTTATGGATCGTATGAAACCGAACCACCGCTTGCCGCGTGACTCCGTTGCGTAGTAGTTGTCGATACCGTTGGTAGCAGAAGACCCGCTCGATGAAGTTTTCCCTGATGGCGGGGTCGCAGAGACGTCCTTCCTCTTCTACAGGAATCAGCGGAAACGTTTCCCGAAAGGCTTGGGCGAAGAGCCCGGCGCCGCTTCGACTAGGCATGCCGTGTTCGTTGTAGATGCGGACGCGCTCAAGACCACAACTGGGGGAGTTCTTTTTAAAGACATACCCGCACAGGTCAAGCGCGGCAAGTTCTTCCAACCGTTTCGCAGTGGCGGCCATCAGCGCCTTGGTATGATCGACTCCCCCTGCAATGGTGACAAGGCGGACTGGCTGGGGCTGGTGTGCTCTCCAGACCAGTCTCATGGCCTCCCGGGGGATTCCCAGCCCTGCCTCCACTTCGGGGCAGACGGGCACCCACTCGACATAGGGGCCCAGGATATCCGTCAAAAAGGGGTCTCGCTTATGCCCTCCGTCGTAACGCACGGGGTCGCCCAGCAGACATCGGCTGATTCCCAGACGAAGTGGAAGGGAGGTCATGGCGTCCTCTTTTGCGTGCTGAGCCTGAGATAGTCCTCACGGGCCTGACGATGATCCACGATGGGGGCCGGGTAATCGACGCCGATCCGGCAACGGGCCTCTTCCTGCTCGCTGAGGGCCATCAGATGCGGCTCGTGAATGTTGGCCGTCGGGACCGAGGCCAATGCTGGAACATAGCGTCGGATGTAGAGACCATCTGGGTCAAACTTTTTGCCTTGCAAGGTCGGATTAAAAATGCGGTAGCCCTTCATGGCGTCCGTGCCCGTCGAGGCGCACCATTGCCAATTCCCGTTGTTTGCTGCTACGTCGGCGTCCAGCAGGTGGGCCATGAAATACCGTTCGCCGCTCTGCCAGTCGATGCGAAGATCCTTGACCAAAAATGAGGCGACGATCATGCGCACGCGATTGTGCATCCAGCCGGTTTGCCGCAATTGCCTCATGCCAGCGTCCACGATGGGGTAGCCAGTCTTCCCTTCACACCAGGCCTGAAAGAGCCGGTCTCGTTCGTGGCCCGGTTCGCGAACGGGTGGGGCAACCTCCCGCCGAAACGGTCCCGAGATGACGTGGGGAAATTCGGCCAAGATCTGCTGGAAGAACTCCCTCCAAATCAACTCATCAATCCAGAGGAACACGTCGGGGCGGGAGACGCCTGCCCGTCCCTTCCTCAAAGTTTTAAGGGCCGCCAGAATGGCGGCACGGGGAGAGATCGTGCCGAAACGAAAATGAGGAGACAGTTTCGAACTCCCCTCAATGCCGGGGATGTTGCGGCCTGTGCCATAGCGGTGGAGAGGGCCTTCGCAAAACCAGCGCAATCGTTTCCAAGCTTGTTGTTCGCCCGGTTCGATCCACGGATCGAAGGAGGCATATCCCAGTTCCTCCGCAGAAGGCAACGGGCTGGATGGCAGTCCCATAGCCTGTTTGGAGGAGCGGAGCGCGGCAGGGACCGGTAGTGCTCTCGGCTTGTGGGTGGACCACTGGGCCCACCAGCGCGCTCGGTAGGCACTATATCGTTGCAATGGTTCGCCGCTTACTCCTCGAATGTCCTGAGGCTCGAACACCACATGATCCTTGAACGTCCTGACGATAAGGCCCATCCGCTCGAGTTCCCGCTGAACCAGTTGGTCTCGAAGGATGGCACGCGGTTCGTAGTCGCGGTTCCAGTAAACGACGTCGGCCTTCCAGTCGCGAGCGGCCCTTACCACTTCCTCGACTGGATCACCACGCCGCCATTGGAGCGCAAGCCCCCGCGCCTCCAATGAGGTGGCCAACTCGCGCAACGAGCCGAGCATGAAGTTCACGCAGGCAGCTCCGAACTCTTTTGATTGAAGCAGCGGATCATCAAAGACGAACAAGGGAATCACCTGATCACATTCCGTACAGGCCGCACTCAACGCCGGTTGATCGGCGAGCCGAAGATCCCTGCGAAACCACATGAGTCCCCGCATGGTGCTCCTCCTAGATTCGATTCATCTTCTGCCTGCCCTGGTCGAGTGCTTGCTCAAGCACGAGGGCCGCCAGCGCCAAAACGCGACGCGCGTGAGCAACGTTTGGGTGAGGGACGGAAAGCGGATTTGATAGTTGGCGAGAGGCGCGCATCGTCATTTCGCGGAGATGATCGCTCGTAAGGCGGATTCCAGTGTGGGGAACTGAAAGACATAGCCCCCGGCCAGTGCCTTGGATGGCAGTACTCGCTGCCCGGTCGTCAAGAGCGATTCGAGCTCTCCGAGCGCAAATCGCAGCGCCATGCGAGGCACAGGGAGCCAGGATGGGCGGTGAAGGACCAGCCCCAGGATAGAACAGAATCTGCTCATGGTCTCCGGCTCCGGCGCAACCGCATTGAGTGGGCCCGTGACATGCGGGGTCTCGAGAGCCCACCGGATTAACCCAATGTGGTCCTGGCGGTGAATCCAAGAGACCCATTGATTGCCGGGCAAGATCGGGCCCCCCATAAACAATTTAAAAGGGAACACCATCCGCGGCAACGCGCCACCGTCCCGTTCCAGCACCATGCCGGTTCGAAGCAGTACCACTCGACTCCCGAATTGACTGGCACGCTGTGCTTCTGCTTCCCATTGGAGGCAGAGGTCGGCGAGGAACCCCTGCCCTGCTGGCGATTGTTCATCCAGGACCCGATCATCACTGGCTCCGTAATAGCCGATGCCCGAGGCATTGATAAGAATAGAAGGACGAGAGGCTTGTTTAGCCATGGCTCGGACAAGGGCACGGGTGGAAAGGATGCGGCTGTCGACAAGTTCGCGCTTCCGCGCCTCCGTCCACCGTGACTCTGCGATCGGAGCCCCTGCGAGGTTGATGACCGCATCAGCTCCATCGAGGCACGATTCCCAGGCTCCTTCTCGTTGACCGTCCCACTCGATGACCCGTGGGTTAGCGGTCGCTCCTTGGAGGGTTCCTCTTCTCCTGGTGAGAACGGTCACCTGATGCCCTCCCTGAAGCAAGGAAGCGCACAGGGCTCGACCGATGAATCCTGTTCCACCAGCAATGACGATGTTCATAGGCTCAAGATCCTCCCTTCAGGGGGTAACGGATCCGTGTTGCAGCGTCCCGCCGCTGTTATCTTGTGATAGGGATCGAGAGGATGTTCGCCTCTGCGGAGCTGCCGCCGCCGAGGTGGACCTGTTCTGTCCACCCGTCTCAGTATTGGAGCGTGAATCCTTGTGGAGGTTATGATGAAGCGGATCAAGGTCCCCATCACGAACATAAGCACGAACATAAGGAAGATAAGTGTTGTCATGACGCCCTCTTCTTCTTTCACCGGGAAATCCTGTGACCGGCTGACCGTCTGGCGTCTCTGATGGGTGAGGGTGCTGAGGAGCCGGGTCCCTCAATCATGAGAGACCCGAGCTGCCTCAGGGGGCTGCGCCGTGCGGAGTAGCGTCGCGGCCCCGGTGACCGGCCTCCACCACGCGCTGGCGACGGTCCTTGTCGCTTGGAAAACGATTGGCCTCCTTCTACTCATTACTCTCTATCATCCTCTTGTCGTATGGCTCGGTCGGTTTGCTTGACGGCGATGGTGACGAAAGGCTCCTGGCACATCGAAACCCAGTTCCGTGTGTTTGCAGGGCGAACCCACCTCGCCCTCGGGCTGCAGTCCGAATATCATTGGCAGGACTGTGCCAGGATCCCCCTCGAATGGATCGAACAACCCCCTTTTTTTCTGGCCCCTGGGGATTGCGGTCCGGTGCCTGGGCATAGTACCCCGCCTCATACCAATCGGCCACCCATTCTCGTGCATTGCCCGCCATATCCTTGACCCCATAGGGAGAGTCCCCCCCAGGAAGTGATCCAACGGGATACAGCGTTCGCACATGATCCCACTCCCGGTCAAAGTTCGCTCGCTGGGGAGTGGGGGGATCGTTACCCCAGGGGTAGAGACGGCCGTCGGTGCCCCGGGCGGCTTTCTCCCACTCGGCCTCCGTTGGCAAACGTTTTTTGGCCCAGGCGCAATAGGCCTTGGCATCGTACCAGGTCGTCTGGACGACCGGCAGTTGCTCGATACCTTCAATGGATTGGAGGACACCGGGGCCAAACGGATTAGGAGGAGGGCGATGGCCGGTTGCCTTAACGAATCGCATGTACCGTTCATTGGTCACCTCGACTTGATCAATTTGAAATGCATCGAGATAGATAGATCGCTGGGGCCATTCGTCCGGGCGACCTTGTCCTTCCGGGCTCCCCATCAGAAATTCACCAGCCGGAATGGTTACCATTGGCACCGGATCTGGTTCGTGCGGAGCAGGAGGGGACGTGAATGCTCCCCGTGCGGTCCCCACCGTGAGCATTATCAAGGCGAGGCAAGCAAGTTCGATGATGGAATGGCGTGAACCAGTCATTACTGCTTGGGCTCCTGGCTTCCCTCAATTGCCTGAGTGGTATGGATCCGAACGAGTCGTAGGAGGTGTTCCACTGCGCGGTGGTCTCTCTGCTGAACGGCTTCAAGGGCCTGGGTAATGAGCGTTCGCGCTTCGTGCAGGTGATCTTCTATCGAAGACTGGAGTTCGGGCGATGCCACGGTTCCTCCGAGCGCCGCTCGGTGATAGACGTCCCAGGCCTCATCCACTTCATGGGCGGCCTGGTGTATCGCTCGGAGGAGTTCTTGATCAGGGTGAGCACCCTCTGCCCCCTCAAGGGGGCCGGCGCTTAATGGAGCCGACCAGAGGAGTACGATGCATCCCAGACTGGCGAGGAGTAAGGGCCTATTCATTGGTCTCTTTCACCATCCATTTTGCTTGATGAAGGGAACAGTCTCCAGGTTTCTGGAACCAGCACAGCCGTACTACTGTGGCGGAACCGATCTGTCCCGCCTGTCGTTATTTGGATCGTTTCATTGCATTGTGAATAAGCTCGCGGGTGGCGAGATATTCTTGGTTGTCTGGGTCGATGGCTAAGGCTTTGTTGATCGTGGTTAAGGCGTTGGCGTACTTTTCAGCACCCATGAAGACGAGGGTCTGGATGAAAGCCTCCCGTGCCTCTTGCCTGAGCTCATCAGAAATGACCCAGACCGATTTGGCGCAGCGGAATCCCAACCCCACTCCGTACGAATTGTTGTCCGGCTGATTCCAAAATCGGTGGCTGGTATGGAGCGATGTCCCTGGTGCTAACCATGACCCTCCCCGGAGGACCCGTACTGGTCCCTGGTTGGCAAAGTTGTATCCCTTTTTTGGTCCCTGGGGGTTGAGGGCAACACTCTGCCTATAGTAGTTGGGATCGTACCAGTCTTGGACCCATTCGAAAACGTTTCCCGCCATGTTATAAACGCCAAAGCCGCTCACCCCATCTGGATATGAATCAATGGGGGTAGTGCGCCCGACATGTTGACCATAGTTGGCTTTACTCGGGTCAAGCGTATGGCCCCATGGATAATGGTTGTCGCCCGAGGGGCCCTTAGCCGCCCGTTCCCATTCCGCTTCCGTAGGCAGTCTTTTCCCCTCCCACTTGCAGAAGGCTGCGGCGTCGGTCCAACTGACCCCCACAACCGGCTGTTCGGGTTTGTTTAGCCGGGGGTCGTCCCAATAGGCGGGGGCTGGATGCCCCGTCGCGTTCATAAAAGCCTTGTATCGAGCGTTGGAGACCTCGTACTTATCAATGTAGTAGGCATCGAGCACCACTTGGTGTTTGGGCTCGTCGGAATGTTCATCGCTCCCCATTGTGAACTCACCGTGGGGAATCAGGACCATGTCCGTGTCGGCTGCGGGACTGTCTGTAGCCATGACCAGAGAGAAAAGAGCCCCTGGTCCTATCAGCAGAACCAGTCCCAGGAGTCTGAGGGGCAAGCCGAAGGGGTTGTTGTGATTGACCATCTGTTGACTCCGCATGGTTATCCTCCCTCGCAGAAATTGCAACGGTCGTTTATGAAGCCTCACCTCTCTTCTAGAGGGCCACTTTCGGATCTGGGATGGGAGTCGCCGTTTGATATGGTTCAATGGGTGGCCGAGTCTGGCCCCGCTGGCGGTGGTACAGAATCACAGGATCGACAATATCGCCGCATTGAATACATCGGAGCGCGGCGAACTCGAGCTCATGGCCGGTATTGCAGAGATCCATACAGATATGATCAACCATGAGTCCTCCGCATCTCATGCAGGAGGCCGGTAAGTTCCAAGTTGAGGAGGAGGGCATGCCGGTTTCGACTTGGGGTTCCGTGGTTGGTTGTGACAAAGTGAGAAAAGCCATAGGTGACTCCTTGTTAGTTGTTCAATGTTCGTTCATTCTGTGTTCAATGTATAGACACACACTCATTTTTGTCAAGAGTTATTTTCTATAACGATTGACAAACGCTAGACATCGCGTTAGGATAAAAACATGAAAGCCCATAGAATTCACAGGGTTGCAAAATTAACCGGTCTATCCAGAGATGTAATACGGGTCTGGGAGAAGCGATACGGACTTGTCAAGCCTCTCCGCAGTCCCAATCGCTACCGAGAATACACCGATGAAGATGTGGCCTTATTGAGGTTCTTGAAAGAAGAACTAGATCGAGGCCAGACCATTGGCGCCCTGGCAATTGAAGGGCGGGAGTCCTTGCTTCAGCGTATGAGGCTGGATGCAGTGCCCAAGCAACAAGAACTGGCCCCTCTGCAGACACTCCTTGAGGAATTAGCTGCGTGCCTTGATCCTCTCGATAAGGTCCGCTTTGAGCAAAAACTCAACGGGGCAGTGGCTGTCATTCCATTTGAAGAGGCTATTCAGCGGATCCTGCTTCCGTTAGAACGGCTGGTGGGGGAGCTTTGGCACCAAGGAAAAATCGACATCGCGGTCGAACATTATGTGACGAAGCTCATTCAACAGAAACTCTTTGCCGTCATGAACCAGTTGCCGGTCAATGAACATGGACCACGACTCCTGATTGCCTGCCCAGAGGGCGAATGGCATGAAATTGGAGCGCAGGCCGTCGCGTACCTGGCCGCCATGCGGGGCTGTCACGTGTACTATCTTGGCCCTAATCTTCCAACTGCTTCCTTGGCGTCGTTTTGTGACCGAATCAAACCGGAGCTTGTTCTCTTATCCCTCACCGAAGTGAGATCACCCGACAACACGATACAGCTTCTGAGGGAATTGGATGATGTGGCGGCACGGTGGCCCGTGGCCATGGGAGGGGAGGGAGCCCGTGCTCTGGAGGGGATGTTGCGCGGAACCCGCGTCGAGTTACTCGATGACCTGATTCAATTCCAGCGTCGTCTCACCAGATTGTTAGCGGAACGATTCGCCGTCCCCCATTCTTCATAGTCGGTGAGGCTGATCGTGGGAGGGGAATGTCGAGGTGGTTCGTTGAGACGTGCCACTCGAGGAGCAGTCAGTGCTTGGGCAGTTACGATCCGCTGGTTCCGTCAGGTACCAGCGGCCAACTTTCTGTGCGGACAGGGCCGCGAACACACCAGACCGGGAAGGTGTAGATCTTGACGAAGCTTAAGACATTCCCTAGAAAGGCATCGAGGTAACGGGCGTAGGGCGGCTGATTGGCTTCGGGCACAACGGTCCAGTAGGAGGTCTGGGCGACGTTTTGGAACGGATGGCCAGGAGGAATATGAGGGCCTGGTGCGTCGATCGCTGGTCCGACGAGGCTCCGCATCTCAGCAGGGGAGGGTAGGCGCCATCCCTTTTGGCCTCCGACCACCCGACGTCCGCATACAGCACGGGCGTCGTTCCATGTGACGGGCGTAGGATCCGGCGCCAGTTCCCAGATCAGGCCAGTTTCCTTGTCCAAGACGGCCGCGTTGTTGAACGAAGGCAGGACCTCAAACCGATGCTCTGCTGGGTGGGCTGCCTGCCAATCTTTGACAATTTCCGCCAAGAGTTCCTCCTTGCCAATGGACGGACCTGCCAACGATCGGGACAGGAGGTAGGCCAAAAGAGCAAGACTGCCGATACCGATGATGAGGGCCATGACCAAGAACCATCTGGGCTGCATAGAGAATTGCTACGGCGCGCCAGCGAACAAATCAGCCTTCTCGATCCGGTACGGCGGTGCTGGGCTTAGGGGATTGAGCCGGTGTCGCCCCCCCTCACGCCACCGGATCTCCATCGGAAGTTCAGCATATGCTTCCCATGACAGTCCGGTCAAGGAGGCGGGCGGAAACGGAGAAAACAGCTCTGCCCGCCCGTTGAGCGGCGTTGGATGGACGATCTGTAGCGGGTCTTCCGTAGCGGGTCTGTTGTAAGTTCGAGGAGAGCCCATATCTCGCCAACAGACGTGGAGCTAGGGGATCCGCACAGACTTGCTCCACTCGTGAAAGCCGTTTGATGTCTCGACAGGAAGCCCCTGCTCTTGGTACCCTTGCACCATGCGTCGAACGGTATCGACTCCGCGTCGTTCCCCAACGGCTCATCAAGAAACGAACCGGCCGGCAGGGCTCTCTAACGCCCAGGTGTCGTCGCTGGAGATCTACGACACTACCCTGCGCGATGGGGCCCAGGCAGAAGATGTCAGTTTCTCGGTTGAAGATAAGGTGCGGATCGCCCAAAAGCTCGACGAATTGGGCGTGCACTATATTGAAGGGGGGTGGCCGGGAGCAAATCCGAAGGACATCGAGTTCTTTCGGCTCATCAAGACGATTCCTCTCCATGCTACCGTCGTGGCCTTTGGATCGACAAGGAAGGCCAGTAATCCCGTTCAGAAGGACCAAAACCTTCAAGCCTTGCTGGCTGCGGAGACGAAGACCATCACCCTGTTTGGAAAAACATGGCCGCTGCACGTTACTGATGCGCTGGGCATTTCTTTGGCAAAAAATCTTGAGCTGATCGAAGACTCTATCGCCTATCTTCGCGAGAAGGGTCGGCGAGTATTCTACGACGCTGAGCACTTCTTTGACGGATACAAGGCAGACCCGGATTACGCGCTGCAAACCCTACAGAAGGCAGTGAAAGCCGGTGCTGAACGGGTGATCCTCTGCGACACGAATGGCGGGACCATGCCGTGGGAGATCCGGCGGATTTGCGAAGAAGTCCGGCGCGAATGTCCGGTTCCGCTGGGCATTCACGCGCACAACGACTGCGAGATGGCCGTCGCGAACTCGCTTGTCGCCGTTGAGATGGGCATCGTGCAGGTTCAGGGGACGATCAACGGTATCGGCGAACGGTGCGGAAACGCCAATCTCTGTTCGATCATTCCCAATCTGGAATTGAAGATGAACCGACGAGCACTCCCTGATCGTCTGAGCCGACTCAAGGAAGTGTCGGGGTTTGTTACAGAAATCGCCAATCTGATGCCGAACAAACATCAGCCCTACGTGGGCGACGCGGCCTTTGCCCATAAGGGAGGAGTCCATATTCACGCCGTGCTCAAAAATCCTGCGACCTATGAACACATAGATCCGACGGTGGTCGGCAATCGACAGCGTGTGCTGGTTTCCGATAACGTGGGGCGCAGCGGAGTTGTAGAAAAGGCCGAAGCCTATGGGATCAAACTGGCCAAGGACCATGCCAAGGTTCAAGAACTGGTTAACACGCTTAAGGAACGAGAAAGTCAGGGATACCAGTTTGAGGGGGCTGAAGGCTCGTTCGAGTTACTCGTGCGCAAGGCGGTGGGTAACCATACCCCGTCATTTCAACTCTTGGGATTCCGCGTGATCGTAGAAAAAAAACAGGAGGATGGTCCTTCCCTCTCCGAAGCGACCGTCATGGTCAAGGTCGGTGACATGGTCGAACACACAGCGGCGGTGGGATCAGGCCCTGTTAATGCGTTGGACCATGCGTTGCGTAAATCCCTTGAGAAGTTCTATCCGCAATTGAAAGAAGTGAAGTTGCTTGATTACAAGGTTCGGGTCTTGTCGGGAAATCAGGGGACCCAGTCCAAGGTTCGGGTCTTAATCGAATCGGGTGACCAGAAGGACAAGTGGGGGACCGTCGGTGTCTCCGAGAATATCATCGAGGCGAGCTGGCAGGCGTTGGCCGACAGCATCGAATATAAACTTCTTGCGGCCGACAAACAGATTGAGACGAAGCCGCCGTCGCATTCTCTGTCTTGACAGCCATCCTAACCTTACGTAAATTCAAGAAAACTCCTTTCCCCTTGGTGAGAGGGTTGGAAAAAGAGGAGAGAACAAGTGGAAAGGAGGACGGGATGGCTGGAGGGTCGTTATGAGGAAAGCAGACATTGCCAATGAGATCTTCAAGCAGGTGGGAATTCCCAAAAACGAGGCAGCCAACATCGTTGAGCTGGTATTGAATCTCCTCAAATCCGTCCTGCAAAAGGGAGAGTCGGTGAAAATCGCCGGGTTCGGAAATTTTATTGTGCGAAGCAAAGGTCCTCGGAAGGGGCGCAATCCCCGTACCGGCGAGGAAATCGGGATCACCCCACGCCGGGTGGTCACCTTCCGGCCGAGCCAAGTGTTTAAGAAATACGTGAACTCATAAGGAGGCGGAGCACCGACGTCCGCACATGTTCATTCCTCAGCAAGGTATCTGAGGGCCATTGGGCTGCTCAGCGATTACAATGGGCACAGGAGCGGCACTTCCCGATCGGGGGCATGGTATGGTGACGGGACCCTCATCGTGGTGTGCTGGAATCCGGTTGCGTTCCGCGAGGTGGCAACTGAGGGCCGGTCATGGGCAGGGGAGAGGAACCCAGGCTGGGGAGTAAAATTTTTTATAAGATTGGAGAGGTCAGCAAACTAACGAAGGTTCCCGCGTATGTCCTCCGTTTCTGGGAGTCGCAGTTCAGCTTTCTCAAACCGAGGAAAAGCAGTGGTAACCAGCGATTGTATGTGCAACGAGATATTGAGACGATTCTGGAAATCAAACGCATGCTTTACGAGGAAGGCCATACGTTAGAAGGGGTCAAACGATATTGGGTCCGCCGGACACGGGCCTCATCGCGGCCGCTTCCACCCAGAGAAATCGCAAAGAAGCTCAGGGGAGACCTCCAAGCGATCGTCGACCTCATCGAGGCCCATTCGCGATAGGCAACAATAAGGAATGGAAAGGTTCCTATTGTTTTTGCGTGAAGGCGTAGGGGCAGACGAGCGACAACTGGTCCACACATCGAGTCGGGGCGTGGCGCAGCCCGGTAGCGCACTCGCTTGGGGTGCGAGTGGTCGTGGGTTCAAATCCCGCCGCCCCGACCAATGAGGCGATGAGGGGAACGTGATATGCCCTGAGTTTGTGGGGGCGAGGCTCACGGGCCAGGGGTTTCCTACCGTTCCATTCCCGTTACAAAGACTTCTCGAAGACTTCAAGGACCGCCATCCGGGCACCTCACCCACAAGGCAGGGTCACGAAGTGGATAGCAGGGGCCGAGAGGTGGATGTTTTGACGGAACGAAGACAATGCGTATTCTGGTGACCAACGATGACGGTATCCATTCCGCTGGCCTCCAGGCGCTGGCTTCTGCCATGACGAAACTCGGCGAGGTGTGGGTCGTGGCGCCCGATCGTGAACGAACCGCCGTGGCTCATGCCGTGACACTCCACAAGCCTCTGCGGGTCCATGCCATCGGGAAACGAATCTATGCGGTCAGCGGGACGCCGGTGGACTGTGTCAATCTGGCGGTGCAGAGAATCATGCCCAAGCCTCCCCAATTGGTGGTCTCTGGTATTAATCGGGGAGTGAATCTAGGCGACGATGTGCTCTATTCAGGAACCGTATCCGCCGCCGTGGAAGGAACGATTCTTGGCGTGGCGTCGATGGCGGTCTCCCAGGAAGGGCAGGGCCGGTTTCGTTTCAACGTGGGGGCACATTATGCGGTCCTGGTGGCTCGATTGATCATGGAGGAGGGGTTGCCGGAGGAAACGCTGGTCAATCTTAATATTCCGGATCGCCCGCTCAGGTCGATTGTCGGCGTGCGGGTCACCGCGCTCAGCCGCAGACGGTTCGACAATCCCATTATTGAGAAAGTCGATCCCCATGGACGATGCTACTACTGGATCGCGGGGACCCGCCTGTCGTGGAGTCGTAGCAAAGATTCCGATCACGAGGCCATCGCGGAGGGAGCCGTTTCACTAACCCCCCTTCGGCTCGATACGACGAACTACAGTGCGCTGGACCGGTTCCGAGCCTGGGAATCGATACTCCAGGCACGGAACAGGCGGAGTGCCAATCACCGGCTCAGTCCATCGGTGAATCACCGGAAGAGGCGGCGTCAGACGTGATCGGCCAGGCCATCGAGTGGATGCTCGCCAAGCTCAGCCACTTCGTCATCGAGACGATCTCCCTGTTCGGCTACACCGGCATTGTCATGACAATGGCGATCGAAAGCGCCTGTATTCCGCTTCCAAGCGAAATCATTATGCCCTTTTCCGGTTATCTAGTGGCGACTGGTCAATTTACGATGTGGGGGGTGACGCTGGCCGGAGCCACTGGCAATCTGATCGGCTCCATCGTGGCCTATTGGGCTGGCGTGTGGGGCGGCCGACCGTTGGTCGAACGATATGGACGATACTTGTTGATGTCTCGACGCGATCTTGATATCGCCGACCAATGGTTTGCCAGATATGGAGAAGCCGCTGTGTTCTTCAGCCGGATGTTACCCGTGGTGCGGACGTTCATTTCGCTGCCTGCCGGCATTGCCAGGATGAATTTTCCGCGCTTCGCGTTGTTTACCTTTGTTGGTGCACTCCCCTGGTGTTATGGGCTCGCTTATCTTGGCGTTCGGTTGGGTGAGGAATGGGATCACCTGCGGGAGTACTTCCATCAGTTTGATGTCGTGATTGGGGGAGGGTTGGTGCTGGCCGCGATGTATTTCGTGTGGTCGCATTGGCCTCGACGTCAGGTTGAATCATGATCATTTCACCATGCTGCATCTGTTTAATACGCTGACAGGTAAACGGGAACCCTTCGAGCCGCTCAATCCGCCAATGGTCGGCATGTACGTCTGTGGCGTGACCGTCTATGACTATTGCCACGTCGGCCATGCAAGGAACGCTCTCGTCTTCGACGTCTTGCGGCGGTATTTAGAGTACAGCGGCTATACCGTACGGTTCGTGAAAAACTTTACCGATGTGGATGACAAGATCATCGCGCGGGCTCGGGAGCAAGGAGTTCCCTGTGAAGCCATCACCAGCCGGTTTATTGAAGCCTACTATGAGGACATGGACAGACTGGGCATCAGGCGCGCAACGGAGGAACCGAAGGCGACGGAGCACATCGAGGACATCATTCGGCTGACGGAGGTCCTCATTGACAAGGGATTGGCCTACGTCGTGGACGGAGATGTGTACTTCAACGTGGCCACCTATCCGCCCTATGGGCGGCTGTCCAAACGGCGGCTGGAAGATTTGCAGGCTGGCGCCCGCGTGGAGGTGGACGAGCGAAAACGCCACCCCATGGATTTTGCCCTTTGGAAACACAGTAAACCGGGTGAGCCCTCCTGGCTCAGTCCATGGGGGCCGGGTCGGCCGGGATGGCACATTGAATGTTCCGCGATGTCGATCAAACATCTGGGCGAGACGTTTGATATTCACGGCGGCGGGATGGACCTCATCTTCCCGCATCACGAAAACGAAATCGCCCAGTCATGTGGGGCGACGGGAAAGGAATTTGCCCGGTTCTGGGTGCATAACGGCTTTGTCCAGGTCAATCAGGAGAAAATGTCCAAATCGCTTGGCAACTTCTTTACGATCCGGGAGATCTTCGCCAAGTCTGAATGGCCGGAACCGGTGACGGGAGAGGTGCTGCGATATTTTCTGTTATCCACCCAGTATCGCGGGCCGGTGGATTTTTCTGATCAGGCGTTGAAAGAGGCGAAGAATGCCTTAAACGGATTCTATGATCTGTTTGAGCGACTGAAAGAGCCGAACGACACAGCCACCCAAGGCGACGGTGATATTAATGGCGTCATCGAGCGGGCGCGAATGTCGTTTGTCCGGGCGATGGACGATGACCTCAACACTCCAATGGCGATTGCGGCGCTTCAGGGCCTGCGTGGCGAGATCAACAAGTTACTCGCAAGCGGGTTATCGAACCAGGGGCGAACGCAAGCGAGGCAGGCGTTTCGGACAATGGGCAAGGTCCTAGGCTTATTTCAGTTGGAGGCGTGGCAGTTTGGCGCCTCGTTCTCTGGTTTACCTGGGCACCATGCAGCACATGAACGCGAAGGGGGAGCTTCCGGGCCAACTCGTTTGAGCGATGATGAAATTGAACGTCTTGTGAAGGAGCGGGGAGAGGCTCGCCAACGAAAGGACTTCAAGAAGGCCGACGAGATTCGCCGCAAGCTTTCATCCTTAGGGATTATAATCGAGGACAAGCCGGATGGAACGAGCAGATGGAAACGCTGACCGGCCAGACATCCTCTACGGTTTGCACTCGGTGCGAGAAGCCGTGCGAGCGGGTACGCGACCGATCCGTCGGATCTTAGTGCTACGACTCGATCGGCAGTTCGGTGATCTGGTCCAGACGGCGCGGGCCAAGGGCATTCCAGTTCACGTTGAGCCACCAGCGGTCTTCCATCGGCTGGTTCCCCACGGCAAGCACCAAGGCGTCGTGGCCTTCGTCGCAGCGAAGGCCTACAGTACAACCGGCGAGATACTTGAACGGGCCCAGGTGCGAGGGGAGCGGCCTCTTCTTCTTTTATTCGACGGTGTGGAAGACCCCCATAACTTGGGAGCGGCATTGCGAACGGCGGACGCGGCCGGTGTCCACGGTGTCTTCATTCCTGAACGGCGAGCAGTTGGCCTCACTCCCACGGTGGCGAAGGCATCGGCTGGTGCCCTCGACCATGTCGCGGTCTGTCAGGTTAACAATCTGATTCGTCTTATTGGAGAGCTCAAGGAAAAAGGCATCTGGATCTACGGCGTTGAGCCGAGCGCAATGATCAACTACGATGCCGTGGACATGACGGGTCCTGTTGCACTGGTGTTCGGCGGAGAGGGCAAGGGGTTGAGGCTGGGGATACGAAAGGCCTGTGACAGGCTGATGTATATCCCTATGAAAGGACACGTTGCGTCATTAAACGTGTCGGCGGCCGTCGCCATTATTCTCTATGAGGCGGTGCGCCAGAGAGGAAGCCTGGCGCACCGCTAGGTCACTTAATCTAGGTCACTTAATTTTGAGCAGCCCACCCTCAATTGCCGTCTTGAGCAGTTGGGCGGTGTTGGAGACACGCAACTTCTTCATCATGTTGGAACGGTGGGCCTCCACCGTCTTCACGCTGATCTTGAGCCGTTGGGCGATCTCCTTGTTCTTGTAGCCGGCCCAGATTAGTTCCAGAATCTCTTGCTCGCGCGCGGTGAGTTCTTCTGGCCGCTTCGTCCGCGGTGGCGGCTCGATGGGTGCTGTGGGTCGTTGAACCGTTGGCCTCCCTGTTGCTTTGGGCATAATGATCACTTCTCCTTTAAGTAGGACACGTTTCAGCTATACTGACCGTTGATCAGCATGCTGTCGACACCTCCTGTTACAAGATTATAAAAACCCCTAGAGGACAAAGTAAATCGAGGCCGTTAAGCCCTGGAATTTTTACTAGGTAGTAAAAGATGAGGGGGAACGAGCAATGGAAGAAGAAGCGGGACTACTCCTCACGTTCGCCAAGGGGGGACAGATCATGCTCGTGTGGTATCTGATCACCGGCCTTGTTGGCGCCCTGGTGGGGAGCTTTCTGAATGTCTGTATCTATCGGTTGCCGAGACGGGAGTCGATCGTGTGGCCTGGTTCGCACTGTCCAGCCTGTACCACGCCCATTGCCTGGTATGACAACATTCCGTTGATCAGCTACGTCATGCTTGCTGGCCGCTGTCGTGTCTGCGCTGTCCCTATCCCCTGGCATTATCCGGTGGTGGAAGGCCTCAATGCTGTCGGATATATCGGCTTGCTCTGGTATTTCGGGCCTGGGTGGCCCGTGGCCATCTATGCCTTGCTCTATTCCGCTCTCATTGTGGTGGCCGGCACTGACCTCACTCATCGGATCATCCCCAATGCCATCACAGTGCCGGGAATTGGAATTGGCCTCTTAAGTGCCGCGACCGTCTTGCCAACGGGCTTGGCCAATGGCGTGATCGGCATGCTGGTTGGCGGGGGACTGTTGTGGTTCCTTGCTTGGCTGAGCCCCTACTTGTTTGGAAAGGAAGGCATGGGTGGAGGGGATATTAAGTTGATGGCCATGATCGGGGCATTTCTGGGGTGGAAGCCGGCGCTGCTTACGATTCTTGTGGGGTCCCTGTTCGGTTCTTTAATTGGGATCACACTGATCGGTGCGCGCGTGATCTCTCGACAGGATTATATTCCCTTTGGCCCCTTCCTGGTGGGCGGAGCCTTAGTTGCCCTATTTTGGGGGCAACCCATGCTCAACTGGTACCACATCCTTCTCTTCGGCTGAGCGTGGCTGACGGCTAACCACTGAGCGGTTTTCCCTCCTCCTCCTCCTCCTCCTCTGTATCTCTTCTGTATCTCTTCTCACTGACCTGTATCTGAATAAAAGGGAACATGAAGCGGGATGTCCAAGTCTCTGCCGATCTTCTCCCGGACGTCTTTGTAAGCAGGCCTCGTAATTTTCTAATAAATCTCAGTCGTTTGGTGAAAGGCATTCCAGATGCCACCGGTGCCAGGTTTCGCCATGCCGGAGAATGGTCATCGGCATAGTGTTTGAGAAGAGCAAGTGTTGGATCGAACAGAACACCAAAGCCGGAGCTGCCCTATGACACAGGGGGGCGCGCAAGAAGGCAAAACCCTGTTGGAGTTACTCACCGTGCTCGTAGTTCTAGGCATCCTTTCAGCCCTCGCGGGGCCTAGCCTCGCTCATTTGCAAGCGCAGGTTCACCTCCAAGCAGTGACGACCGAACTGGCGTCGGAATTGCGCTTGGCGAGACAGTTGGCCGCTACCCGACGGGACAGAGTCTTGGTCACGTTGATACGGGAGCAACAAGTGGTGGAGGTCAGGCTGCTTCGGGAGGAGGCCGCTCATCATTGGTATCGCTATGATCAGAAACGTGTGACCATCGATCGGCCAACCAATGGGGACCAGATCGTGTTCTACCCCAGCGGCCGAACCGCAACGGCTACCACGATTCGGTTATACGGTCGGGATGGACGAATGCGGACAATTACGGTGGGGCTCAACGGGCGGGTGAGCATCAGATGAGACGCAAACACGAAGAAGGAGGCACGTTGCTGGAAGCGATGGTGGCGGCGGCCATCGCCGGTGTCATGTTTATGGGAACCATGGAAACTGTAGGAACTGCCGCCCGGTTCGTTCATCGAGCCGATATGATGACCAGGGCCCAATCGATCGCTCAGTCTAGGTTGGAAGCGAAGAGGTCCGTCGCCTGGCCGCTGTTATTGGTGGAGGATGTGGATGGAGACGGCGCGCCGGACACCGTGATGAGGGATGATGGCACGGAACCAGACGAGGAGGCGGGGGATGGCATTTATTCCGCTATGACCGAGCATAGAGGACTAACTGAAAAGTGGATGATTGAAATCCATGGTTCCGTTCCGCTTGCCTCGGTGGGGATGGTCACTATCACAGCCGTTGTGACATTCGAGGATTCGGATGGCTGGCGGGAACTGCGCATGAAGACCATGAGGGCCAATCCCGCTTTCGTGGGGAGCGTGCCACGATGAAGAGACGCACCAGATCTTTGAGTCACGTCAAAAAGGATGGCAGGACAAGGTTCTCAAAGGAGGACGGTCTGTGTTTGATCGAATTAGTGATCGGCATGGCCATCGCACTTATGATCTTCGCTGCCTCGCTGGAACTATTCATTCTTGGGCAGCGAGCGGTGGATGCTAACAACCGCCGGATTGCTCAACAGCAGGATCTTCGTGTCGGCTTGGAAGTCTTTGAACAAGAGGTGCGTTTGACGACAGCGGAAACCATTCTGGCTATCCGGGAGGATGCCGTTGAATTTCTGGGAAACATCCACGGCAACTGGACCAACACCACGGCGGCGATCACGCCGGGGCAATCAGTTCTGCCCGTGGTCGAGGGCAGGGGATGGGAAAGGGGCAAATTGGTGAAGCTGTGCAAGCCGCGTGTCTGCGAAACTCACCGATTGTCGAGTGACGGCCGACGAAACCAGTTGACGCTGGAACGAGCGGTGGAAACGGAGTTCCCGGCCGGCTCCTCCGTGGAGACGCACAACCGCGTCATCTATTACACGAGGGTGGGGGAGTCGCTTCGCCTGATGCGCATGGTTGATGGGGGAGCGGGAGTGTTGATCGCGGATTTAAAGGCGGTGCGTTTTTCCTATCGGGACCGCAAAGGGCGAAGGACGGACAATCCTTCCCACGTCGCACGTGTGGTTCTGGAGATTGAGCCATCCTATTCATGGCGGAGTGAATTCAGAGAGGTAGCGCTCCGCTCCTAAGGAGAGGGTACCGATGAACCACATTTCCCAAAGACGTGATGAAAAAGGGGCGGTGTTGCTGGTGACACTGGTCGTTGCGTTGTTGCTGATGGTCATGAGTGTGGTGATGTTGGAGTTGGTTTGGCAGGAATCGCTGAGCGCCAATGCTGGGAAACAGGCCGCCGTTGTGCACCAAGTGGCTGATGCGGCGGGCGAGATTGTCATTGCGTGGTTTCATGATCCAACGACCGTCCCCTCCGTTATTGCGCCGCTCTTGGAAAAACGATTGATTGCGAGTGACGGAACTCCGACGTTTTTTGATCACCAAGGGCGATCGCAGTTTCGAGGAACGCCTGACCATCCCGATCTCGTGCTGGATTCGTCGGATCCTGTGTACGATCGGCTGCTCAACGATCCCGCCGTTGGCTTCTTCCGAAGCATGGCCGGATTAGGAGTCATTCGGCGCTTAGCGATCTATGCGCCGTCCAAGCCTGGTTTATTGTGTACTGTGGAGGTAACGGTGGAAACGACTCATCCGAAGCCCGTTCAACAATCCATAAGCATGCAGTTGGAAGCACTGGAGCTGCCGGTTTTGCGAAGCGGTATTCGGGCGGGAGGACATCTGGATCTCTTGTCGGATGATCACTTTGTCAGCGGTGTGCACTGGGCGCCGGTTGTGAGTGGGGGCAACGTCGTTGTTCGCCGAATGGCGGACATTCCTATCCTCAACTCATCGGCTTCCATTACAGGGCTGAGCTATGGTGAAAGCACGGTCATTGAAGACCGTTGGATGCAGCTCTGGGCCGGAGGGCTGGTCCAAACCATCGAGCCATCGCCGAACGGTAATCCGTTGCCCGCGAATGTTCATCAGGGTCAAGCGCCGCCCGGCCTTCCACTTGAGAGGTGGGAATACGAACAGTTGAAGCAAACGGCCATGAGGTTCGGCAGCTACTATGCGTTGGGGGCAGACGGGCTGCTGTATGAGGATGGAGGTAGGGAGGCCGGAAGTGGGGTACCACCTTCGCAGGTCTTCACTTCGCGGCGGGTTGGCGATCAACGAGGACTGATCTTTGTCGATACCCTCGATCGCGCCGCTCCTCGCACCGATAACCTGGGGACGATCTCCATCACCAGTCCATATTTCGAGGGAGTCGCAGTCATTCAAGGGCACGTTCGCCTTCGCTTGTCCGGCGGCGGCAATCAGCTGACCGTTCTAAGCCCTCGCGACAATGCCACCGCTCGAACAACGGTGAACCTGACCGGCATTCACTTCAATGGCGTGCTGTACGTGGCGGGGAATATCGTGGTCGAGAGTCCTGTGAAGCTGTACGGAGCAATGGTAGCCGAAGGACATATCCAAGCACCTGATGGTCAAGGACGGCTGGAGGTCTGGCATGATGACGAGATGAGTTGGAGCCTGTTTCGTGGAGTTCCAATTGTTTATCGAGCCCCCGGCACGTGGAGGGTGCATTATTGACATGCCGAATGGAATAAGACTAGAGGTCGGCTCCTCGGACGACTTGCCTGATTCTCCTGGGAGGAGCGTGTCGGGAGCATCAATCGCGTTGAGCCTCAACTGGTCCCTCTTCGCATGGCGCTCTCCCTCGCCACATGTTCAAGGAGCTGAGTGCTCTGGGTGGGTGGCGAGTACTGGTTGCAATAGAGAGGAGAACGGTCGTGGTAGGAGAACAATCAGGTCCCTACCGTTCGACGATCGTGCTGGTGCGTACACAGCGATGTTGCCCAGTGAGGTTGCCGATGGATGAGGCAAAGATGGAGTTTCGGTTGGTGAGGCGCTGCGCCGACGTCATTCGTGGAGAGGACGGTTTTGGCCATGAAGCAGGCGACCATGTCTTGCAAATCAGTTGATGAAAACGTTCGTGAGCGGCGACGGGATACCATGATGAACATCGTAGTAGAGCAAGACTCTACCGTCGTGCGACTAGTCAACCAAATCCTTTCTGAGGCCTACCAACGGGGAGCCTCTGATGTACATATCGAGCCGTCCACTGGCGGGAAAGAAACGATCGTCCGCTTGCGGGTGGATGGTACGTGCTTCACCAGTATGAAGATTCCGGCGGCGTATCACCGAGCCGTCGTCTCCCGTTTGAAGGTCATGGCCAACTTGGACATTGCCGAACGGCGCAAGCCGCAGGACGGAAAAATTCGGTTAACACTGGCGCATGGTCATGACCTTGAACTGCGCGTGGCCACGATTCCGACGTCCGGAGGGATCGAGGATATGGTGCTGCGACTGTTGGCGCAGAAAGACATCATGCCGCTGGAGGCGATGGAGTTTTCACCGGATGTGTTGCGAGCCGTCAAGGCCTTGGCGGAACTCCCGTACGGCCTGTTTCTGTGTGTGGGGCCGACAGGGTCAGGCAAAACGACCACCCTTCATGCCATCTTAAAACATATCAATACCGATGAACGGAAGATCTGGACGGCCGAAGATCCAATCGAGATAACCCAGGAAGGGTTACGCCAGGTGCAGGTCCATCCCAAAATTGGTTTGACATTTGCCGCTGCCATGAGGGCATTTCTGCGGGCGGATCCGGACGTCATTATGATCGGTGAGATGCGCGACAGGGAGACGGCCGATATTGCTATTGAGGCATCCCTGACCGGCCATCTTGTCATGAGCACGTTGCACACCAACAGCGCGGCGGAGACAGTCACCAGATTGATTGAGATGGGGTGTGATGCCCTGAACGTTGCCGATACGATTGTGGGGGTGCTCGCCGTCCGCCTCTGCAAACGGCTGTGCGAGTCATGCAAGGAGCCCTATCACCCCTCCAAACAAGAGTACGATGAATTAGTCGAGGCGTACGGACGATCGCAGTGGGAGATAGTGCGAGTTCCCTATTCGGATGATTGGATATTGTATCGACCAGTCGGCTGCGATCGCTGTCACGGCAGGGGATTCAGCGGGCGGGTGGCACTTCATGAAGTATTGATTGGAACCAGGGAAATTAAACGGTTGATTCGAGCGAAGGCAAGCACGGCGGACCTGTTGTCGATGGCGAGGAATCAGGGGATGGTCACGCTATTTCAACATGGTATTGAGAAGGTCATTCAGGGGGTGACGACCTATCGGCAAGTCAGGGCCGTCACCATGAGAGATTGTGAATCTGTGATCGCACCATCAGCATTTTCCACCCCGCTTCAAGCCTAATGTCCTTCTGAGTCACCTACAAGAATGCAGAGAAGGGGTTCCCCCAACAGAGACTCTCTCAGAGGCCAGCTCCACGCGTTGAAACATCCTCCCTTTGCGGCCAGTTGCCTCCAGTTGCCTATGGATGCGTAGCGTCATCCCTGTTACGCTTCGTGCCCTGCTACCTCGTTGCTCGTGCAGCCGCAAACTAAGCGGCTGCGACCGAAGGAGGTTGACGGATGCTAACAAGACGAAGCGTAACGTCATGGGCGGGAAGACCTGTCGCTTACTCCTCGTTTTGTTGGGTTGTTGCCGGATAGTGAGCAGTACTCCCCATGGCAAGGTTCTCTGCTCCTCCGTGCCTCGTTCATCGCGAACCGGACAATTCTTGTCCTGCTGCACGAAAATCGGCCACCAGGCCCCATCCTGCTCTCTAACTCGCTTGGGCGACAGACAATCTTTCTTCAGAAAATCAAGAGTTTGCGCACCACATCCTCAAGAGGCTTGTGGGGCATACCGCTTGCTCTCTCGATCATGAGCCATGGTGCGACCGAAAGTGGCAAACATCGTGTCTTCTCATGCGCGGGATGGTGGCTTCACGCTGATTGAAATTGCCATTGTGCTGGCCATCATCGGCATTGCAGCGGCGCTGGCAGGGCCCAATCTGATGAGCCTGTACGCTCGCTATGAACTCTATCAGACAACCACCTCCCTCCATCGGACGTTGTTGATGGCTCGCTCGGCGGCCATTGCCCGCAACACGGTCATTACGGCAACGCTGTCGAATCTTCCCAACGGTCAAGGGCAAGTGACATTCAACACGGTTGTGACAGCCGAGCCATTTCCGCTGACGGTGGGCTTCGTCCTCCCCCCGCCGGCGCAACCGATCGGCTTTACTTCTCGTGGGTTGAGCACAACGCCGTTCGCAACCCAGACCATTCAGCTCCAGAGCCTCAGAAATCCGAACTTGATCTACACGATTTCATTGACCCCAGCAGGCAAGGTCACGTGGTGCAACCAAGCGGTCAATCCTTGCCTAGTTCAGTCTGGGTAATGACGCGAGGGAGCGAAGAGGGCAAGAGGAGTGGCAACAAAGTATGGATAGTCAATATCGGGAGGCGGGGTTCACGTTGGTCGAAGCCGTGGTCTCGGCCACGGTGCTCAGTATTGGGGTGCTCGGGATGGCAGCCATGCAGGGAATGGCACTGAGCAAAAATGTGGATGCTCACGACCTCTCCATTGTGACCAACCTGGCGTCGGACATGGTGGAGCGCATACAAAACAGCCGGCGCATTGCATGGGCCTACAACACCATCACCACGGCGGGCGGAGGCAATTGCTTAACGGGGGCGATTCCCGCCGCGCAACCGGCTCCGCCGTTTCCTGCTGCGCCGCTGTCAGTCGCGGCGGCGCGAAAGGTTCAGGGCGACTGTGTGCAATGGCGACAACTGGTGCAGGACTCCAATCTGCTTAATGTGCTGGGAACCGTGACGGTGACCCCGGTGGTACCGCTCACGGCGGACTCGGGTGCGATGCTTGTCACGGTTCGCGTGCAGTGGAACGAACGGGCTCAGGGACAGAGATTACGACAGGTCGTGTTTCAAACCCAGGTCGTGCCGGAGTAAGTGACGCGATGCGATGTGCCGAAGTTCACGAAGGAACCCTCGATCGTCGAAAGGGGCAGCCGGACCAGCGCGGCTTCACCTTGACAGAGGTAATGGTTGCCACGGCCATGACGGCGGCCATCTTGGCCGCGGGATTTGCTGCCGTCACGATGACGCAGAAAACCACGCGCTCAACCAGTCAGGTGGGGCAAACCCAAGCGACGGTGCGGAACGCACTCGACATGATTGCGGCGGATCTCAAAGTGGCGGGGTTCGGTCTTCAAGGTCTGATAGGAGCGGGGGGAGGGCCGGGCACGGTGGGGGGCTGTCGCATCAACAATACTCCGGTGGCAGTGGTTCCGACAGACAACAATCCAGCCGGGCCGGACACTGGTCCTGACCGAATTTCGATCGTCGTGCCAATGACCAATTCCGTGGCGGCGGCTGGCCCCCTGTGGCAGGTCTCGGTTCCCCCCGCTGGAACCATTGGCGGGCCGAACAGTCCCATTACGAATGTTCCGCTCCCTGCGGGCGCCATTCCAGCTATGGAACAGGCGGTGGGAGGGGCAGCGTTACTCCCCGGCATGAGTGTGTCCATTGCCGGCACCGCGGGATCGGTGATCCAGAACGCCGGAGGGGGCGGGCTGGTGCTCAATCCGCCGATCCCCGCGCCGGTTCAGTTTGGAACCGGCACGCAAGTCTATCTGTTGCAGTGCATCACCTATCAGGTCATCCCACCGCCCGACAATCTCAATCTCTGTCAAGGCAACGCGCCCTGTCTGGTTCGGGGGGCCGTGCCGATCGCGTTAGTTCCCGCAGGCACGGCTCCCAACTGTAACCAGGCTGGCTCCACCTGCGTGTCCATCATGGATGGAGTGGAAGATTTGCAACTGGCCTATGCGTGTGATGGATGCAGTCCTCTGGTCAACGGAGGCAACCCCGACGGCCAGATCGACGACCTCAATGGCAGCAATTCTTTCGATCAAGGGGACTTCATCACGAACCGTGATTGGTTTGGGACCGCAGCTCCCTTTGGGACGTACATGACGCCCGACAAAATCAAATTGGTGCGCGTGACGCTGGTGGCCCGTCAGCTCACCCCTGATCAAGGATTTGGTGAGGCTACTCAGGTTGTCACTCACACGGGCTTGAGTAGTGGCGCGATGGGTGGCGGGATCAACGGTGGGATCCTTACGGTGAGCGATCACAACCATGAGGATGGTCTGTTCACAGCTGGAGACAACAGCACGCCGGCCCAACGACAGGCCTATTTGCAATTGCGGCGGCGCATCCTCACCCGGACGGTCGAGTTGAGAAATCAGAGGTATTAGATGGCCAGAGATCAGCAACACCCTGTCCGGCGTGCTGTTCAGCGTGATTGCGTGGGGGAGAAGGATGAGCGCGGGCTTGCCCTCCTGGCGATGATGATCATCCTGCTGATGGTTGGTGTGCTCGGCGTGGCGGCCTTGACCATGACTAGCATGGAAAATTCCATGGCCGGGGCCGTCCGTATGGTCGAGGAAGGAACCCACGCGGCTGAATCCTGCATCGGGGCATCGGTCAACGTGATCCAGCAAAGTATCGATGCGGGAACAGTGCCCGCGACGCTTATCGCGCCGAGCGGGCCTGTGCCGGCTGGCAACGCCGCGTTTCTTGGCGAGGAAATCAATGGTGTGCGGGCGAATGATCCAGATGTCGCCGTCGGCGCCGGCGGCAATCCGAACATCGTCATGAACGTCAATAATTACATGGTCAACGGGGATATCGACTTTCAGTACCGCAAGCAAAAGAGCGGCGGAGTGGCGAGTTTAGCCTCCGGTTACGATGGAGCAGGCACGGGCGCGGCGTCGGTAAACATGTTCTATCGCATCGACTGTACGGCTCAGAACGCGGCGACAGGGGCTACGAGCCGCGTGATCGCCGTCTATGACTGTCTGGCGACCGGTGATGGCTGCACTAGGCGGACCTACTAGCAGAGGGGTTTTCATAGGCGATCAATTTCATGAGCAATCAATTTCATAAGCAATCAATGGACCGGTTCATAAGCAATCAATGTACCGGCTGACTGGCGAACCGACTGATTGAAAGAGGTCAACAATGAAAACGGCTTTCATACAGAGACCGAGAAAGAGGGACGGAGCGACCGGAATAAAACGTGCGGGAACAACAAGAGGTCTTGTGGTTTGCTACGTTGCAGTCACTGTGAGCATCGTGGGCGGGTATGGTGGGATACCGCCCATCGCCCTAGCTCAGACTCGCCCCATGGTAATGGCTGGGGTCATGGCTGGGCTGACGGAGCGCGGTATCGTGACCGATCTCTCCGAACAGACCATCGTTATCGATGGCCGGGCGTATGAAGTGGACCAACACGTGGAGGTCTTTGATGACGAAGGGCATCAAGTTGATCTGTCCGCTGTGACACGGAGCGCGGAGGTGCGGTTTCGAGTGAAACGGGATAATACCCACAAGATCGACAAGATCATGGTTTATTTGGCGCGATAGTGATGCAATCGGCCGCAGGGCCGCCCAACAAACGAGGAGGATGCCATGAACAGCCGGAACATCGCATGTCGTGGAGCCACGGCCCTGATCCTGCTCGCCGGTTTCTTGTCAACGCAGCCGCTTGCGGCGCAGACGATGGATCAGTACCACAGTGTACCGCCCTTCGTGGCGGATCAGGTCCCGCCGAACATCATCCTCCTCATGGATAATTCCGGCAGCATGGGAGACCGGGCGTGTGATCCGACCTGGTGTGGCGTGCTGGCCAGCGGGGGAACCACACCAGTTAACCAAAATTTCGTGGCAAGTACGACCTACAGCGGTTTTTTCAATTCGAGCACTTGCTATACGTATGATACGACGAACACTCGATTTGAGGCGGCTTCCAGTAAATCCTCGCTCACTGCTGCGTGTGGGACAAATGAATGGGACGGGAACTTTCTGAACTGGGCAACCTTCCGCCGCTTTGACGCGGTAAAAAAAGCCCTGATCGGCGGCGATTGCGCGGTCACCCGCGCGGCGGACGGCACCTGTCCGCCGAGCGGGACGCCGGCCCGGATCACCATCAAGGTTGGCCAAGATGTCTTTAGCACTAGCGCTTGTTGCCAACATCATACAACCGCTGCTGTCCCACGCAGCGGTGCCAACGGCTATAGCGGTCGCGTTCCGACCTCTGCCACTGGAGGGTCTCCCTCGAATCTGTACATTCACCTGCGCGGCGGCACTTCCGGGATGCAGGGAACGTTTTGTGTGGACAATGACGACGCGGCTCCCGCTTCCAGCGCCACATCCTGTAACGACACCGATGGATTCGCCGAAAGCCAGTACCGACTCCGTTTGGCGGTCTCTTCCCAACCGACCGGCGTCATCCAACAGATCGGCGCGCAGGCCCGATTTGCCTTGGCGGTCTTCAATTCCAGCTCATCGTACAACGGCATGCGGGTGTTAGTCGGGGCTGGCAGCCGCCAATCGATCGATTTCAACGGGTCCACGGTGGAAACATTTAATGATAATATGGCGGCCATGGTAGATGCGGTTGAGGAATCCTACCCCGCCACCTGGACGCCACTGGCGGAGTCGCTCTATGACATCACTCGGTATGTGGCCCAAATCAATTCGGCCTATTATCCTGACACCTATGTCTATCCCCTTGCCTATTCCCCCGCTGTTTTTTTTGGGGCAAACGGGAGAGGTAGCGTTGGGCCGTCGGAAATCAGCGTGCTCACGGGATCCGAGACCTGTCCATCCGGCTACATTCCCAATGCCTGCGGCCGTGATCCGTTCTTTTACGGCAGCAATCACACGCCGGCTTGGGCTGTGAGCTCCACTCAAGTCCGGTGCTGCAAGACGTTTGTAATTGTCTTCACCGATGGAGAACCCACCCAAGACCTCAATATTCCCTCAGGCCTCAATACGTACGCCGTGACAAACGCGCCGTCCTATGTGGGCACCCTCTGCACGGGGAATCGAGGTGTCCCCTATGCCAATCCTCCCGGCGCGACGTGCAATAACGATCCCGCGACACCGCCCAATGTGTTGCTGATGCAGCATCGGACTGACTATCCGAGCGACGGTTCCCACTATTTGGACGATGTCGCCTATTGGGCTCATATTAACGATCTGCGGCCTTGCAACGGCACGGCGGATGGCACGATCCCTGTGCTGAATGTGACGGGTCACTGTCTAGAGGGACTGCAGAATATCACGGTGTACACCTTTTATGCGTTTGGAAACATCACGGGCCGTGAGATCCTCATGAAGGCGGCCCTTCTCGGCGGGTTTGAGGATACGAACGGCAACAATGTGCCGGACCTTGTCCATGAATGGGACAGGGTGATCAACGCAACCGGCGCACCAGGCAGCGACGGGATCCCCGACAATTATTTTGAATCAGCCAACGTGGATGATCTCCAAGAACGGCTCATGGCCACGATCACGTCGATTTTGCGACGGAGCGCTTCCGGGACCTCGATCTCCGTCTTGGCCACCTCTGCCTCCGGGGAAGGGTCCATTTATCAAGCCTACTTCTTTACGAGCGACATCGGCCAGAACGGAAGCACGGTCAAATGGATGGGCTACACCCACGCGCTGTTCATCGACTCGTTCGGCAATTTCCGCGAAGACACCAATCAGGATGGCGTATTGGACTACCGTGTCGATCGGATCGTAACGACCAGGTACGACAATGACCCAGCCAGCCCGACGTATCGAAGCGTGCTCGTGGACAAGTATGAAGATCTCAATGGCGATGGCCTGGCCGACAGTACGACGCCCATTGTGCTGGGTGGAAGCTTGAAATCCATCATTCCGATCTGGGAGGCGGGCAAAGAACTGGCGTTGACCTCTGCAGCCTCCAGACGAATCCTCACCTGGGTCGATGTCAACAATAACGGTCTCGTCGATCCGGCCGAGCAGATGGACTTCAGCACCGCCAATTGCATGACTCTGCGCGACTATCTGCGCTACGCCGGCGATACCTGCACGGGCAGCAGCAACGCAATGAACCTCATCCGCTTTATCCGGGGAGAAGAAATCAGCGGGCTCCGCACGCGCATGATCGAGGTGCCGGTCGGAAGCGGCTCCTATCACGTCTGGAAGCTCGGCGATCCGATCCACTCGACGCCGACGATCGTCGGGCCCCCGAAAGAACGGTACGACTTGATCTATGGCGACGCCACCTACAACACGTTTTATCGACAGTATCGAAACCGTCGGCAAGTGGCCTATGTCGGGGCCAATGACGGGATGCTCCATGCTTTCAACGCCGGGTTCTACCACCGAGGGGACAATCCCGCCACGACCAATGTAATCGAGCATGGTTGGTTCACCAGAACACCCAATGACAATTCAGGGGGGCCCAATTTGGGCGCGGAACTCTGGGCCTTTATCCCCTATCAGCTCTTGCCCCAGCTTCAGTGGCTCGCGAGGGCCGACTATAGCCATGTGTATTACGTCGATCTGAAACCCAAGGTGACGGACGTACGGATCTTTACGCCCGATGCCGACCATCCCGACGGCTGGGGAACGATCTTGATCGGTGGCTTCCGCATGGGAGGCAGTTGCGGTAACTGCACGGCCTCGACCGGAGCCCCGCCCATGACGGTCAATATCGGGGGCACGAACCGGACGTTTTATAGCGCCTATTTTGTGTTGGACATTACCAATCCAGAAGTTGAACCAAGACTCCTGTGGGTATTCACCGACAGTGGTTTAGGCCTCACCACGGCCTATCCGGCCGTCACAAGGGTCAATCCGACGACTGATGTATGGACCAGCAAGACCAATGAGAAGTGGTATGTGATTTTTGGGTCTGGTCCGAACGGCTACCAGGCCGATCTTCCTGCAACACCAGCCCAAACTGCCAAGTTGTATGTGGTGGATCTGGCCCAAGGCCCTGGAGTGGCCAATAGTCTGGTGACGACGATGCCAGTTGGGACCTGGCGCTCCTTCATGGGGCATATCATCACAGTGGACAAGGATCTCGATTGGCGGGGCGATGTCGCCTATGTGGGAAGAACTATTCATGATGGAACGTTGCCGTGGAGGGGCAAGCTGTACCGCCTGACGATGGGGTGTCCCTCCAGTCCCTGTGTTCCGACCACATGGGGGATTTCCAGCGGCTCCAGCCGAATCCCCACCGAGGTCATCGATACGTTTTCCGATCCAGTGCTAGGACTCCTGGAGGTCGGCCCCATCACTGCCGCGCCGACGGTGACGATCGACGATGCGAATAAACTCTGGGTCTTTTTCGGCACGGGGCGGTACTTCGGCAATTCAGACAAGGTCAATAACAATGTGCAGCGTCTGTTCGGCATCAAGGATTCCGTGATGAATAACACGTGCACACAAACCAGCACCGTCAGTTGTCTCAACAATAACCTCGTGGATGTGACCAATGCGACCATTTGTTTAGTGTGTAGCGGTGGGACCAACCAAGTGACGGATCCGACGAACCCGACCGTCACGACGTTCCATGGAACAGGAACCACTTCCATGATCGGGCTTGTTGACCAGCGAGACGGCTGGCGTGTCACCCTGCCCGTCGGCTCTGGCACCAACGCGGCGGAACGGTCGGTGGTCAGCCCCACCTTAATCGGCGGCACGGTATTTTTCCCGACCTTCGTTCCGACGAATGACTTTTGTGCTTCAACCGGCCAGAGTTATCTCTACGCCCTCTATTACAAGACCGGCACGGCTGCGACAACACCGGTGGTCGGCACCACGACAGTCGGCGCCAACGTCAATGTCCAAACAAAGGTCGCGCTGGGCGTTGGGTTGGCCTCGTCGATGTCTGTCCAGATCGGATCGCAAGGAGCCGGCAACCTGGGGACCAGCGGCACGGGGGGCAGCGGGTGCTCCGGTGGCATGACTGGTGCGGTGCAAATGAGTACCGGGGCTGCGGCTCAGCCCTGCGCGAGCACGGGAGACTACTATAGCCGCTATGTGAGCTGGGTTCATCAACGCGATTGAGTGGTGGGGGGTGAGAGAATGAGCAGAGATCGGTGAGGGAAGACCATGACCGAGCGCGTTCCATCTTCCTCCCGGCTCCTCGTGGCACGGTATGTCAACCGGCGGATAGGGTCCGCCGCCGGCCGAAAAAAGGAGAGCAGCGGTCTCCTCAGATGGGCCTCCACGGTGGCGATTGCCAGTTTCTGGACGCTGACGGCTTGTACGGAGCCTTCTCCTTCTTCACTCTCGTTCCTCTCGCCGGTGTCTTCGGCTGGGAACCGGCCTCCCGTCATCACGTCGGCTCGGTTTCTCAACGACCCCTTGTTGTCAGCGGAGGAAGCGGCCGTTCAGGTGATCGCTGAAGATCCAGACCATGAAGCCGTGACGCTGTGGTATCAATGGTATGTGGAGGGAGTGCCCCTGGTGGGGGAGACCGGGCCGACCCTGTCTCCCACCAAGTTCCGCCGGGGCCAGCGAGTGAGTGTCGAGATTACGCCCGCCGACGCCAAGCAAAAGGGCCCTGTTTATCGAGTGCCTCCCACCGTGGTGGTCAACAGCCCACCAGTTATTCATTCGGTGACCATTGTCCGTCGAGACACCTTGCCGGGCAAGAGGCTCGAAGCCAGCGTCGATGTCAGTGATCCCGATCGTGATCCGCTGACGCTGACCTTCCAGTGGTACAGGAATCGAGTTTTGGTGAAAGAGGGAGACGAAGCGTTCCTCGAAACAGAAGGAGTCGTCGCGGGCGATCTAGTCGCTGTTGAGGTGACAGCGAGAGACCCGAGTGGCACAGAGAGTACGGCGCAATCCGCTCCCTGGATGATGGAGAACCGCCCGCCTCGGATCGTTTCCATCCCCCCGCCTCCCCGGTCTGCTGACTCATACCTCTATAAGGTTCAGGCAATCGACGATGATGGGGATCCGTTAACGTATGTGTTGCAAACCGCTCCACCAGGGATGACAATCGGCGAGGACGGCCGAATCGACTGGCGTGTGTCTCACGATCGCCTAGGAGTCCACCACGTCACCATCATTGTCACAGACGGACGGGGAGGAGTCGCCTCACAAGAATTCGACCTGCAGCTTATTCCTCAGTCTCCTGCTTCACAGGTCGGAACCTAACGGTGGTGCTGCGCTCCTGATTGTCGGCCATTTTCCAGTCTGGTAAGATGACAGCACGGACGCATGTCGGATGAAGGAGTCCATCCCTCGCTTGTGCGGAAGCTGAAGCTACGAGAAGGCACCAATACCGCCGTTCTCTTTGGTCACCACGACCGGCATCTCAAGCTGATCGAGCATGAATTGGGAGTGCGGTTGTCGGCTCGAGGCGAAGAAGTGACCATGGATGGGCAGCCGGAGGCTGTGCGCCAGGCAGAACGGGTGATGCTCGAGCTGGCGGCATTGGCGAACGAAGGGATTGTTCTACAAACGGAGGACATTACCCATGCGCTGCATGCGTTGCGACAGGAGCCGGATGCCGCCATTAGGGATATCCTCTGCGGGCCGGCGACCATCGTCACGAAAAAACGGCTCATCGTCCCGAAATCCCCCACCCAAAAAAGCTATATCGACGCGATCAACGAGTTCGACATCGTCATCGCCATCGGGCCGGCCGGAACAGGCAAGACCTATTTGGCCATGGCGATGGCGGTGAGCGCACTACTCAAAAAAGAAGTTAGCCGGATTATCCTGGCACGTCCCGCCGTCGAGGCGGGGGAGAAGCTGGGATTTCTCCCCGGCGATCTTTACCAGAAGGTGAATCCCTACCTTCGCCCCTTGTACGACGCCCTGTTTGACATGATGGACGTGGATCGAGCCAATCGGCTGATTGAGCGGGGCGACATCGAAATTGCGCCACTTGCGTTCATGCGGGGGCGCACCCTGAACGATTCGTTCGTCATTTTGGATGAAGCACAAAATGCCACCGCCGAGCAGATGAAAATGTTCCTCACGCGATTGGGGTTCCACTCCAAGATGGTCGTGACGGGAGACATCACGCAGGTGGACTTGCCGAATGACCGGGTGTCGGGGTTGATCGAAGTCAAGGACGTGCTCCGCGACGTGGACGGCATCGCGTTCGTGCATTTCAATGACAAAGATGTCGTGCGCCATCGTCTGGTTCAACAGATCATCAAGGCCTACGATCGTTATCACGCCGTGAATGCCGAGGCAGGCGGTCCAAACCGACGGCGCGTGTCCCCGCCTCAACCCCTTTCCGGCCCAGGCCGGGGAGGGACCGTTCGCACTCCATCGTCCCACCCCGCGTCGGAAGAGGGATCGGGCCAACCCCACTGATGGCTGTCATCTTGCGTGTTCGACTCAGGCAACTGTCGGCGCGACAGGATTCTTTAGTGCGAGCGGCGCAGGCTGTTCTCCGTGCGGTCGGAGAGCCAGGGGCGGAATTGAGTTTGGAATTGGTAGGCGACGGCCGCATGCGCCGCTTGAATCGAGAGTATCGGGGGAACAATCGGACGACCGATGTGTTGGCGTTTGCCATGCGGGAAGCTCGCTCGCCCTGTCGGCGACTGTTGGGCGACGTCGTCATTTCGGTGCCGGCGGCTATGCGGCAGGCGAAGGAAGCTGGGCGGTCGCTGAACGAGGAGCTCGCCTCGTTGTTGGTGCACGGAGTGCTGCATTTGTGCGGCTATGACCACGAAAAAAACAAACGGGAGGCGTTGCGCATGAAGCGGCGCGAAACGGCCGTGCTGCGCTCGCTGAACGTCGCTCTCTGTCGGCTTGTCAGGCGGCGACGATCCGGGAGGAGGCTCTGACAATGGGATGGTTTCAGCGACTCCAAGAGGGATTAGGGAAGACCCGGCATGCCGTGCGTCACTCGCTCGATCGGATGCTGGGACGAACTCCCACCCCGGCTCTGTTGGAAGAACTGGAGGCCTCGTTGCTTGGGGCCGATCTCGGCGCCCGAGTGGTGGAACGGTTGATTCGCCGGGTCAACGACGAGGCGCGCGGAGAGGCGGCCTCGTCCGTTCGTGGTCTGCAGCATGTGTTGAGCCGAACTCTCTATGAGATCCTCACCCCCGTTGCCGGCCCTCCGTTACTCGATCTGATCGAGCGGGGTCCCAAGCCCTTTGTCATCCTGGCTGTTGGTGTCAATGGGGTGGGAAAGACCACGACGATTGCGAAGCTGGCTCGACGCGTTGTGCAGGCTCAGAAGAGGCCGTTGTTGGTTGCCGGGGACACCTTTCGTGCTGCGGCGATCGAGCAGTTACAGGTGTGGGCTGACAGATTGGACGTACCGATCATCCGCCAGCGTCAGGGGGCCGATCCCGCGTCCGTCGCGTTCGACGGCATCGCTGCCGCCAAGGCCCGCGGCATCGATGTCGTGCTCATCGACACGGCTGGTCGATTGCATACCAAGTCCAACCTGATGGAGGAGTTAGCGAAGGTCAAGCGTGTCGTCGGTCGAGAATTGGCCGGTGCTCCCCATGAAGTGCTGCTCGTACTGGATGCGACGGTCGGCCAAAATGCCCTGGCTCAGGCCAGGCAGTTTCATGAAGCGGTGGGGGTCACGGGGCTGGTGTTGACCAAGCTGGACGGGACGGCGCGGGGCGGTATCGTCGTGGCCATCGCCGAGGAGCTAAAAATACCTGTTCGTTTGATCGGTGTTGGAGAAGGAGCCGAGGACCTCCAAGACTTCAATCCCGAGGCTTTCGTGGCGGCTCTTTTCGGGGAACCGGCCGTCGGCCCGTAAACCCCATTCTTCTGGTTTCTTCCCGTCCATGCTATGCTCACCTCCCTTGCTTTTCACTGTTGAACCGCCTGGTGGAGGAGTGGTGAAAACAGACGGAAGCGCCACCGGCTTTGATCCGGATGAACAACTGAAGGGGGCGGTCGCCTCGGAACAGGCAACTGGGGATGGTGGGGCGGACGTCGTGGGGCAGGTCCCCTTGCCCGATCCAACGAGGGAACATCATGCTAATGAGGAGCCTATGGGGGGTGTGGTACGGGGGGTTCGTTCTGGTTGCGACCGGGTTGTGGGGGCACGCAGCAGCGGCCGATTCACATCATTCGGCTCAACCCTCTGTCCTGAGCCATGAGATCAAGGCCACGATCAACCCCGCAACCCACGAGTTGATCGTGCGCGATCAAACGGTGGTAACTCTGCCTTTACAGGCTGAGACCGTTTCGTTCGTGCTTGCGCCCACCTTGCAAGTGGAATCCGTCCTGCTGGGTGATGACCATGGAACGTACGATGGCCAAGATCGCCCGCAGCCCCTCACTTTTTCAATCGAACGTCCCGCTCGTCAGCGGGGGCAGCGGGTGATCGTCACCGTGCCACCGGGACATGATAGGCACGTGACGGTCATCTGGACATACCGCGGCGTCATCAATGACCCGCCCAAAGAGCCACGCCATCTGCGCTTCGTTACTCCGAGCGACACAGCCGGGCATATTGGTAATGAGGGGGTCTATCTCAGTGGCGAAAGCCTGTGGTATCCGGACATTGACGGATCGTACAGCACCTATCGCCTTCACGTTCAGGTTCCTGAGGGGTGGACGGTTGTGACCCAGGGGTTCCGTCAACATAACAGGGTTCAGGACGGGTGGGCCTCCTCCACGTGGGTGGTAAACGAACCGTCCGAGGCCCTGACGCTCGTGGCCAATCGGTTCGTTGTCAAATCGAGGAACTGGACGAGTCGAACCGGACAGCGGATCGAATTGGCGACCTACTTCTTTCCAGAGAATGCAGATCTAGCCGATGAGTACCTTGATGCGACGGCAACCTATCTTGACGCCTACATTCGGATTCTGGGCGATTATCCGTTTCATCGGTTTGCGGTGGTGGAAAACTTCTTTCCCAGCGGACTGGGCATGCCGTCGTTTACCCTGCTGGGCAGCGGGAGTATCAAGCGGCACTATGTTCAACCCTACGCCCTTGGCCACGAAATCGTCCATTCATGGATTGGCAATGCCGTATTCAATCGCCACGGAGCCGGCAACTGGGTCGAGGGGCTGACGACCTATCTAGCCAATTATTATTGGCATGAACTCACAGGTGACGAGCGGCAGGCGACCGAGCAACGGCGCCTGATGGTCGAAGGTTATAGCCTCTATGTGGAGCCGGAGCGGGACTATCCGGTCTCCCGCTTTTTTGCGAAAGAAGACGAAAAAGACAATGCGATCGGCTATCACAAGGCCGCCTTTATCTTTCATCACCTCCGCCATGAACTGGGCGAGGAGCCATTCTGGCGGGGCATCAAAACGTTTGTTCAGCGGTATCGCAATCGGCCTGCAGATTGGACGGATCTGGAAGCCGTCTTTACGCAGGAAAGCGGCCGCGATCTCCGTTGGTTTTTTGACCAGTGGGTAGAGCAGGGCGGGGCCCCTCTCGTGTCGTTGGATGAGGTCCGTGCCTATCGGTTCCAGGCTAGCGAAGAGCCGGACAGATGGCGGGTGCTGGTTCGAGTGGGTCAGACTGGACGGCCGTTTCGACTGGCCATTCCCCTCCATGTGGTATTCGATCGTGGAACGGAGACCAAATGGATCAGGCTCGGTCCCGTCGCTACGACGACCGCAGAGTTCTCAGTCTCCGCACGCCCCCTTGCGGTGCAGCTGGATCCACAATGGATGGTATTCCGCCGGATCCCACGCCGCCACTTGACACCGATGTTGAATGGATATGTGACCGACAGCCGGAGAACAGTGGTGCCGTTTAGCAGGGAGGGGGACAGCTCGTTTCAACCGATTCTGGATCGGATCGCCGAGCGAGAATCTCAATGGCCAGCATCGAGCAAGACGGTCGTGACGTTCGGGGGCGATACAGTACCACAGGCTGGGTCCGTGTTGATCTTAGCAACGGGGGATCAGAAGAAGAGTCTGGAGCGGCTCGTGAAGGAACCCTGTGGTGATCTGATGCGGTTCAGTGATGACGGACTCGAGATCAAAGGCCGTCGATATCAAGGTCTGGAGACAGCCGTGCTCTTCACTTGCCGTCGTCCCGCCACGCCAGGGAGCGTGGTCACGGTCCTCTATGGTATGGCTCCAGGAGCGGTTGAGAGGGTCGCACACTATCTGTTTTATTATGGCTGGCATAGCTACGTGGTCTTTAAAAACGGAACCGTGGTGGAGCGGGGAGTGTGGCAAGATGGGCCAGAAACGAAGGAGGTCGACGTCGATGGGGCGCGGTAGATCATGGCGACGTGTCGCGTTGGGGATGGTGGCGGCGTTGTGTCTGTCCGTAGGCTGTACGGCCAACGAGGCTCGAAAAGAGTCCACGAGGGCCGTTACACATCCCTCCGTTTCCAATCCGACAGAGCGCCATCTTGGCCAGATCCGGCAGTTGACCTTCGGCCGCCAGAATGCGGAGGCCTATTTTTCCTTCGACGGGAGAAAACTGATTTTTCAATCGACCAACGATTGGACCAAGGGGCTGGCGGTCACCACCAAGCCGGCTGGAGCAGGGCTCGGCTGTTATCAGATGTACGTGATGGACATCGAGACCGGTCACGTTCAGATGGTGAGCACCGGCAAAGGGGCCACCACCTGCGGCTACTTTTATCCGGGAGACCGCCGCGTCATCTACGCCTCGACGCATGACGCCGGCCCAGACTGTCCTCCCAAACCAAAGCGGGGTGCCACCTATCGGTGGGCGCTTGACGACTATGATCTGTATGCGGTGGATCTTGACGGTGGACATTTCGAGCGGCTGACGGCGACGCCGGGCTACGATGCCGAGGCGACTCTCTCGCCGGACGGGACAACCATCGTCTGGACATCGGTGCGGGATGGGGATCTGGATCTCTATACGATGAAACTTGACGGGACCGGCGTTCGACGATTGACCGACGAGGTGGGCTATGACGGGGGCGCGTTTTTCTCTCCGGATGGTACCAGAATCGTCTATCGTGCGTCCCACCCGACCAAGCCGGAGGAAGTGGCTCGGTATCGAGGCTTGCTGGCGCAAGGATTGGTTGAGCCGAATCAACTCGAGATTTTTGTCATGAATGCCGATGGCTCAGGCAAACGGCAGGTAACGACGAACGGCGCCTCGAACTTTGCACCGTTTTTTCACCCCGACGGGCGGCGGATTATTTTTTCGTCCAATGTGGGATCACAAGGTAACAAGGGACGCCCCAGCTTCCATCTCTATCTCATCAACGACGATGGGACGGGGTTGGAACAAATCACCACGGAAGGTCACTTCAACAGTTTCCCCATGTTTTCTCCGGACGGGAAACGATTGGTCTGGGTGTCGGATCGTCATGCCACAGAGCCAGGAGAGTTCAATGTCTTTCTGGCTGAGTGGATCCCCTAGTCTGGGCCGGTGAGCACTGAGCGGGACGCAGAGGATTTTTCAACCGAGCGGGACTCACTCGGTCCTGGTAATGACCGGCCTCGGTGGCAAGGTGGCAAACTGCTAGTTTCCATAGCCTGTTCCCTTGCCGCCCTCGGTATGTCGTTCGCTGGCCTTTCTCAATTTGACCTTCCCATTATCCGGTATGTCCGCTCCGTCACCATTTCCTCGGGAGGAGAACATCTGGCTATCCCCTGGATGGCCTTTACCAGCAATGCTGGAGATTATATCGGAGAGGGGACTCACCTGGTCGTGTTCAGCTTGGTGCTGGCGGCAGCAGGATGGCTGTGGTCGAAGGAGACAGTCAAAAGAGCGGGCATCGAAACCCTGCTGGCGCACGGCCTCGCGGCCGTGATCGCTAATGGGCTCAAGCATCTGGTCGGAAGACCTCGGCCCAAATTTACCCACTCGGGTGATTGGGTTGTTGCGCCGTCCCTGGCATCGGGATTCGATTCGTTTCCGTCGGGCCATTCGGCGATCAGTTTTGCGGTCGCCACGGTGCTGGCTAAACGGTTTCCGGTGATAGGTCCGTTTGCCCTGGCTGTTGCCTGTTTTGTCGTAGTCGGTCGGGTTCTTCGAGGATCCCATTTCCCGACCGATGTGTGGGGAGCGGCCGTCATCGGAGTCGTCAGTGGGGCGGTGGTCGCTGCCCCCTCCAAACAATGGCGGATATCGCTTGTGCAAGGTCTGCTGCACTCGGCCTGGGGGTCCTGTGGGGCGTTGGCGTTGCTGTGGGCTCTGGCTCGTCCTGCGGAAGGAGGGATTGCTAGTGCAGCCATGATCATATTGGGTCTGACCGTTACAGCCGGTGGCTTGTGGGTTCGAAGAGCCGCTTGGAGGGGAGACGATGCGGTCAGGGTCTCAACCGGTTCTCTGCATGTGATCGTCTGCGGTCTTGCCGCTCTGACGACGTCGTTCTACGTGGTGGCGGCTGCCGGATTGACCTGCCTCGCGCACTGGACATGCGAAGGAGCTGGCGAAGGAGAGACCAAAACGGTCCGCTCTTTTCCACGGTCTGTGCGGGAAAGTCTTCTACTAGTCGGGGTGCTGACGGTCGCGCTGATGCTCGTGAGTGCCAGGGGGGTCCTGCCCTTTCGCTGATGTTGGCTAAAGAAAGCGTCGAGCCTTGCCGACGCAGTCGGGGCACCTGTTCCTGGAAGCTGGGGGGGTCAGTGAGGCGGGATGGGAGGTGGTGTGGCCTGCCGAGCGGATTCAGGGATCGACACCATCGGTTGGTTCGCCAGCAATACGTAGCCGTGGCGTTTTAGAACCGGTTGAAAAGCAGAAGCTTCTTCCGGCAGTGCGCTCTGGAGATCTTCACGCAAGAGGATCATGATGCGACCGGGGTAGGTCAAGGTGGCCGCGAGCCGATCGGTTTCACCCCGTGCGATAAACAGGACCTTGCGTTGCGCGTAAAACGTGAACGAGGGTCTCGTCGTTCCATAGGCGATCAGTTGATCGGTTGGACCGAGATTCAGGCCGGCGATGGCGGCCAATTCCTGAGGAGGGGCGATGGCATAGCGGTTGATTCCTGGAATGACGGTAAAGATGGTCAACAGAAACACGACCGCGACCGTTCCTCCGGCGACTCCCAGTACCACCTGTCGTTTGTTCTGATGGAATCCGAAGAATCGGATTAGTCCCATGCCGATCAACACCGATGCCGCGGCGAGGTACGGACCGATTCCCAGTTGGAATTGGGTGGCGAGTGGAAATTCGCCGACCAGCTTGCCGGAAATTTTTTCGTAAATCATGGGCAGGGAGGCCAATCCAATCGCCAGGAGGTAGCCAATGAACGTCATAGCGTGGAGCGACCAGCGGAATCTTTTGGCAAGCGGCTCGTCCATTGACCGGAACCAATAACAAGAGACCAAGATCGACGCGGCGGGAAAGAGTGGGCCGATGTAGTGCGGCAGGCGGGTTGATGACAAGGTAAAGAAGACAAACGTTCCAATGAGCCAGAGGGCGGCGAACCATTCCAGGTCATCGCTCCTCGCTGTGCCCCCCATGGAATAGGCGGAATGGCAATGCGGTGGGATGGCTGTCGTGGGAGTGGTGGACTCCGGCCCCATCGCTGGTCGTCGAGATCGCCAGTCGAGATAGGTTTGATACAGTGAGGCTGGCAACAGGGTACTCCAGGGGAAGAACCCAAGCAGCAACACGGGGAAATAAAACCATGGCCCCGCTCCGTGTCCTTCCATTGGACTGAGGAAGCGGCCGACGGTGTGAAGTTTAGCCTGCGAACTGTAGGCATCGCCGTGGATGATCACCATGGCGGCATACCAGGGAATCGTTAGGGCTGCAAACACGATCGTGCCAGCCACAGGCAGGCCGTGTCGCCAGAATTGTCCCCAACGCCGTGTCGTTGAGAGGTACAGTCCGCCTGCCAACAGTGGCACAATGAAACCGACCGGTCCCTTCGTGAGGGTTGCGATAGCCATGCCTCCATAGAAGCTCCACATCCAATGGCGTGCTCTGCCTGTTCCGTGCAAGCCCAGCCAAAACCCGTAGAGCGAGAGAGTGGTGAAAAAGATCAGTACACTGTCGGTAATAGCCATGCGCCCCAGCGCCAACATCTCGATGTTCAGCAGCAACATGAAGGCGCCGGCAAACCCCACCGCGTGTCCTCGTATCCGAGAGAGGAAAAAAAACTGCATAAGTACCGAGGCGACGCCAAAGATGGCCGAGGGAGCCCTTGCGGCGAATTCGTTGACGCCGAAGAGCTGATAGGAGAAGGTCATAAGCCAATAGATGAACACCGGTTTGGCCACGCGCAGTTCGCCGTTGAACGTTGGCGTGATCAGGTCGCCGGACACAAACATCTCGCGGCCGGCCTCCGCGTTCCGCCCTTCGTCGCGGTCGGTGAGGCCCATGTCGCCTAATCCCGCAAAGAGAAGGAGAAGCGACAGGGCGAGCAGAATGGCCGCTAGGATGAGCGTGTTGGACGGACGATCAGAGAGCGGAGCACCCTCCTCTCGATGAGGGGAAGGCGAAGCAGCGGAGGGAGTGAAATTGGTAAGCTGCGCGGGGATCATAGCTAAGGAGTGTTTAGGCTTGAGGAGATGGAGTGTCAGGTGAAGGTCGCGCGTTGCTGGCACGGCGGTTGGCACGATGGATGAGCATGAGATTGCGGATATAGACGACGGATCCCAGACCTTGGCCTGCGATAAAGACTGGATCCTGACGATAGAGGGCGTAGGCGAGCGTGATCAAGCCCCCGAACAGACTCATGTACCAAAACGACAGAGGCACCTCGCTCCGGGCGTGTTTCTCCGACAGAATCCATTGGACCACCCATCGGCCAAAGAATAGCCCTTGGCCTAAGAATCCGATCCCGACCCAAATCGCGTCCGTGGTCAACATAGAGGTTGAGGCATCACTGGCCAGGCGCTGCACCGGCTGTTTCTCGGAAATCGGCGGAGGAATCGAGACTGAGAGAAAGAACAACAGGGTGTGTCACACCGGCTCTCTAAATTTGTACCGTAAGATGCGCCGCTGCATCCACCGCACGGCAATCAAATCATAGAGGGATGCAAACAGTCGATTGCCCATACCATATTTCGAACGTCCGTGGATACGGGGATAGTGCCGAACCGGCACTTCTGTCACGGTGAAGCCATACATCAACGCTAGGGCTGGGAAAAACCGATGCATGCCTTCGTAGAGGCAGATACGTTCCAGCACAGGACGCCGAAAAACTTTGAGCGGGCATCCCGTGTCATGCACCCCGTCGTGCGTCACCCAGTTACGGACCATATTGGCAATGCGGGAGGAGACTTTCTTGACGAAGCCGTCTTGCCGTTCCTGCCGCCAGCCGCAGACCAAGTCGTAGGTGGCCGTCAAGGGCAGGAGTTTCAAAATATCCTCGCTGTCTTGCTGGAGATCTCCGTCGATCTGGACGATCAGGTCCCCCGAGGATTGGCGGAATCCGGCATCCAGCGCGCAGGTCTTGCCGTAATTGCGATCAAAATGAAACACCTTGAGCTGGGGATGAAGTGCTGCAAGCCGATCAAGTTCTTCGGCACTGCCGTCGGTGCTGCCGTCGTCCACGAAAATCACTTCGAACGGTCTCAACCGAGACTGTTCGTGGGAATCCAATACCTTCAGCAGGCTAGTCGCCAGGGGCGAGAGATTGTCCCGTTCGTCCTTGATGGGAACGATGACGGAGACCCAGGGTGTGAGCGGCGGTGCCATGGTGCCAGGGACGCTCCGACGGTGGATCGTGGGAGACCTTCCATCACTTGACGCGCATTCTAACGAAAGGGAGGGGAGGGGTCAAACGAGCCCCCACGCCACTGACCCATGGGGCGTTAGGGGGATGGGTTCACGATCGTGAACCGCATGGTGCCCATCAAGCTCAATTCGTTGACTTCTTCGCCGACATGGATCTCGACTCTGTAGCGGCCGGGGCGCCATCCTCCGGCAGGACGGCGGAGGGAGAGATAGCCACTATTGTCTTCGAGTGTGATATGGACGACGTCTTCGCTTATGAGCGTTTCGCGCGACAGGCCGGGTACGGTTTCGGGAAAGCAGCGGCCAAAAATGTTGAATCCTTGGTAGTGCTGATGGAGGGCAAATACGATGAAAACGGCTGGGATGTCGGGCGGAAACTGGTCAGTTGGCCGGACGGGGACAATCTCATGCGTGCGCAGATGGCCGATCTCCTCTTCGAAGCTTTCCGCCGTCGTGATGGAGCGGAACAGTCCTTCCGGCGGCGCATCGAAGTCATAACCTTTAACATCCTCGGTGCGGTTTTGGAACTCCGAGATCGGAACGTTTTCAGTCAGGGGCAGTTCTTGAGTTGATGCTGGAGCAACCAGGCCAGCCCAGGTAATGACGGCAAAGGTGCTAAGGAGGAGAGTCTTGTTCTTGTGAGCCATCATGCTCGGCCACCTATACCGACCATCGTACGACCCGTCAAGGGCGTTGCGGTCAGCCTGAGTCGTCAACCTAGTTGGTTGCGCGACGATGCCGCGACGTTGTTCAGCCGTTGTTGTGAGAATCTGGCGGCTGAAGAACGTGGGGGTGGGACGCGATCGCGGGAATCCCGTTGCGGCTCCGTCTGGCCCTTTGCTAGGATTTTACTACTCCACATGCTGCTCCCAGCCTGACCCATGTTACAAGCGATCGACGACCTTCCGCAGCCAATCGGGGACTTCAAGCCGCTTGACCAGTGGCAGGCCCATGTGAACCGCATCTTCTATGCGCTGCGAGGGGATAGGCTCCGATCCTATTATCAAACATTCGCTTCGGCGGACTATCGTCTGGCCCATGCGCTCGCCGCTGACTACTATGAAAAAGTCGTGAGGCGCGAGAAGGCCGCCCATCGTCATCCATCGACCAGCAGTCGGGTGACAAACGACGACTCATGTTTGATGGTGATGGAGTTGGGACCTGGCAATGGGAATCTCGCCGCATGTTTTCTTTGCCATCTCAAAACCCTGGATCGAGAAGGCAGGGTGTATCCCCACGTCCGGTATGTCATGGTCGATTGGGACGAGGCTGTTTTGGAAGGGGCATTGGCCCACCCCGATCTGGCGGATCATCGGGACCGTGTGGAGGTTTATTGCGGTTCAATCGAACAGGTGGCGGGGGTGGGCGATGGAACGGTCGATCGGATCATCTGCAACGAGTTGTGGAACGATCTGCCAACCAAGCTGTTGGCCAAGAACGGTGGGGACCTTGAAGAGGAGCACGTTCGGCCGAATGTAAGCGGAACGCTGTATGGCAACATGCCTGAGTGGTCAGCCTTTGTTAGGGCCTTTGAAGCGAAAGACATCGATTCCTTGAAACGGTATCCTCTCTTTCTTGATGAGCTGGTGTGGGAGAAAGAGCTTCGGCCGGTCGAATGGAAGCAGGTCCCCTACCGAAAAACCATTGTGGAGTTTTTCCAATCGATCGACCCACAGGTGTTGGTGCCGGTCAACCTCGGCGCCTTTGCGACCTTAAAGGAAGCCAAACGGCTCCTGGCGCCCAACGCCGTCGGCTTCAGCGCCTTTGACGCCGGTGCGGGAGATCTCAAGGTGCTCAACGACCCTAACAAACCCTGCTATGGCCAGTTTGGCGGGCAGTACAGTTTCATGATCAATTTTGCCTTGGTGGAAGCAGTGGCCCGCTATCTCGGATTCACAGAGGTGATGCTTGAGCCGCAGCGTGAATTTATTGGCCGATCGTTGAATACCAATGTTATCACGCTCATGGATCTGCTGGCCGTGCATCCGTCCGCTGGCCCGAGGCTCCAGCGATGGGAACAGGATCGACTCGCGCTGAAAACAATCAAGGCGTTGAACGAGACATACGTGAGCCCCTACCGCCGGCGGATTGATTTCCCGCTGCCGAAGGACGTCCCGCCGGAGGAGCGCGAAACATTGAGCGCCCTTGTGCGTTCTTTGAAAGACGACGGAGTTCCTGACACCGTCGCCTACGTCACGGAAGAAGAACTTGCCCGCGCACGGAAAGATCTAGAGGAGATCGGGTACGACCCGGATGCCATCGGCATGGTGTTGCATGCTCCTCCAAGTCCCGTCGAGTATTGCCACTTCACCTGCCGGTGACATGACCGGCCATGAACCGAGGTCCATCCTGCGCACCTTGTCGTCGGTGATGAGCCGGACGCTCCGCGTCGGTTTTACCCGGAGGGGGCAAGGGGAGCGAGCAGAAGAGAGCTCAAGGGACTTGCCAACAGAGGAGCCAACATCAGGCCGAATTGAGGAACGTGATCGTGCAACGACAGAAACAGACCGTGCTGTTTGAGCCACGCTTCCTGAGCCGAGGGAGACCGGGTGTCGGGGTCGGCTTGTAAGAGAGCTTGTGCTCGTTTCGCCAGGATGAAGGCGGCGGGAAGGGAGGTGGATACCAACATCAAGGTGAAGGTGACGCCCCCAAAAAGCGTGACGGCCATAGCCGCTCCAAGTACCGCTTCGTGCGCGGCCTTGTCGGAGATCAACGCCGCCGGCCATCGAAGCCAGGCCCCCATAGGGAGGACTCCCGCCACGAGGACAGCCGAGGACGCGCCCAGGACTTCCTTCAGTCGTTTCATCTGCGTCGCACAAAAATCAGGGTCGGCTTGATCACCCGTGAGCGGAGGAGCGAGCGTGCTGCAAGCGGCCAGAATCGCCACCACCGGCACCACGACGGCCTCCACATTGATGAGGGAAACCACGGTCTTGGCATAGCGCAAGAGTTCCGGGCTGATTCGCTCGGGGCCGGCTTGGCGCAGGTTCTCGTAACTGAAGACGAACACCACCCGATAAAGCGTATGGGTTTCATCCAGCGCCAAGAGAGAGAAGAGTCCCATTGCGGCGAGGATGGTGCCGACCCCCGCGACCACGGCCATCCGTGGTCGCGGATGAGATTGATACACAATCATCCCGCAGAGAATCGAGGCATAGAGTCCGGCGACCAGCATGATGACGACGGTGGTGAGCCAGAGGTACCGTGCTTTGACCTCCACCAGAAAGTGGGAGGGATTGAAAGAATGAGTGGAGCGTTCTGAGTCAGGGTGCATCAGCCGGTTCGTCAGATAGTGAAAATTGTCCACCGTGATGTTGGAGCTGAATTCAAACAAACCGATCGCAAGCGATGGGATGAACAGTGACGGGATCATGAGGAACAGAAACCGATAGTCGGAAGCGGAGGCGGAAGAGAGCGAAGTCATGATCGTCGGCCTTGACGCAACGGTCTTCACGCGCGAGACATAAGCGAGATATGAGAAGGAGGGGGCATGCTAGCACAATCGCTTGATGCGGGCGAGGTGGTACGTCGGTAAAAGTCGTTCTTGTACATCTCTAGAAACCTCCAAGGAAGGAAGGCATGACTTTGTTGGGCTTGACTTTGTTGGGATGGACCAATAAGATCCTGCGAAACATATCCAAAAGGAAAACTAGGGTTCCGGCTTTCTCGTAAAAGAAAGCGTCTGGGCCAAGAGTTTTCGGCCTCGCATAACGGGGCTCCACGGAGGGATAAAAGCCCGGGAGATCATGTACGACGGTACATGGCCTTTTGGGAAAAAGCCCGCAGGGAGCCGACGTTATGCATATCCAGCCCAACGATCCTTTCCCCGATAGGTCTTCTGAGCCCGAGGTGGGGACGATTGCCATCAAAGGGGCTGGCGCGCTCTCCCAAGAAAACCAATCGGATATTCCTCCCCCCGAAGCAAGGAGTACTCCGACGCTCCATCGGAGTCTCAGTCTTTGGAACAGTCTGACCATTGGGTTTGCGACGGTCTCCCCGGTGGCGGGGCTCTACGCCATTATCGGCGTTCAGACGGTCGTCGCCGGAGGCGGATGGTTTCCCGCCCTCGCCCTCTGTTTGGTGATGCAGTTGCTGGTCGCGACGGTCTACGCGGAACTGTCCTCGCAGATCCCGATTGCGGGAGGTGCGTACAAGTGGGCAAGGCAGCTCGGCGGCGACATCACAGGCACGTATGCCGGCGCCATTTATATCAGCTCCACGATTGCGATGCTGACCACCACCGCCTATACCGGCGGGATCTGGCTGGCGATTTTTTGGGGATCCAACAGTGAAACGGGCTTGAACCTGGTTCTGTGGGGGGCAGTGTTTATGCTGCTCTGTACCGTGCTCAACCTGGTCCACGTCTCGGTCTTTAAGCTGCTCATCTCTCTCGGCGTCTATGCGGAAATCGTCGGTTCGTTTGGTGTCGCGCTTCTGCTGTTCCTCTTTTTCCGGCAGCACGAATTCTCGGAGCTGTTCGCGCATCTTGGGACCGGGACCGCGCCCAGTAAAACCGCCGCATTTTTGGCGGCGCTCGCGATATCGGGATGGGCCTTCATCGGCTTCGATGCCTGCTCGACCATCGCTGAAGAAACACACGACCCCAAACGGATGGTGCCGCGCGCGATCTTCTTCTCGCTCTGCATGGTTGGGAGCGTGGTGCTCTTCAATTCCGCTGCTCTCACGCTCAGTGTGCATCGAGACCGTTTGGCCGTGACCAGCGCCGCGTCAGACCCCGTCACGCCCGTGATTGTCGACAATTTCGGAGCCTGGGCGGAAACTCCGTTCCTGGCCATCGTGCTGGTGGCGTTTCTGGCGTGTGGGGCGTCGATGGTCCGCTACACGTCCCGGATCGTCTTTTCGATGGCTCGCGAGGGAAGCCTTCCGGCGGCCTTGAGTCAACTCACCGTGGAGGGCGCGCCGCGCCGTGCCGTCCTCTTCACCGTTACCTGGGCCACGCTCGGATTGTTGTTCGGGCTCAATGACGAAGCGGTTGCCACGGTGCTGGCGTTTGGCACGGGAGGGCTCTACGCCATGTTCGCGATGACCACGGGAGTCGGGCTCTATAGCAGGCTGACTGGTCGGTGGGATCCCTCGGTGGGTCACCTGAAGTTGGGCTCGTGGGGACTTCTGATCAATACGGTGGCGTTTCTCTGGTCGGTGTTTGAATTCGTCAATATCGCGTGGCCACGTCCCTATGCTGTGGCGCCCGATGCTCCCTGGTGGCAACTTTGGGCCGTTCCGCTGGTGCTCGGCTGTATCCTTGCTGCGACGACCCTGTCGGTGGTGATCGGAGAGTACGGGAGATGGCGCATCGTGCAAACGGTCAAGTCGGAGGGAGGTGAATGATGCACCAAAAGAAAGGCTATCCGTCTCGTCATCGGAGAAAACACGAGCAATAAGACCACCTACTATTCTCATCGAAAGGAGAACCTATGGCGAAAAAGAGAACGTATCAAGGCAAGGTTCCATTGCATGACAACTATGGGCCGGAGGCGAAATACGCTGTTGAGGCGGAGGCCTTACTGCCGACAGCCAAACATGAGGAGGAAATTGCCCGCGGCCTGGAATTGGGCCTGCCCGGCGCCGATTCCATCAAGGATCGGCGCATCCCTACTTTTAGCCGAGGGGAACTTCCTCATTTCGCCGGTATCAACACGTTTATCAAAGCACCCTATCTTGAGGATGTCCGTAAGTGCGGGCAGTATGATGTGGCCATTGTTGGCGCCCCTTTTGACGGCGGGACGACCTATCGGTCCGGCACCCGCTTTGGTCCCCAAGGCATCAGGAAAATTTCGGCGTTGTATGGCACCTATAGTTTTGAACTTGGCGTGGATTTGCGGGAATCCATCTCCATTTGCGATGTCGGCGATATCTTTACGATCCCCAGCAACATCGAAAAAACGTTCGATCAAGTGAGCAAAGGTGTGGCCCACATCTTTGCCAGTGGGGCCTTTCCCGTCGTGCTGGGTGGAGATCACTCGCTGGGCTATGCCACGGTGCGCGGTGTCGCGCAGCATTTAAATGGGGGGAAGCTCGGCATTCTCCACTTCGATCGGCATGTCGATACTCAGGATACCGATCTCGATGAACGTATGCATACCACGCCGTGGTTCCACGCGACGAACATTCCCAACGTACCAGCCAAAAATCTGGTTCAGATTGGCATCGGCGGCTGGCAAGCGCCCAGACCAGGTGTCAAAGTGGGGCGGGAGCGGCAAACGACCATCATGACCGTAACCGACTGTGTGGAGATGGGCATCGAAAACGCCGCCAAACAGGCGTTGGAAGTCGCATGGGATGGGGTGGATGCGGTCTGGCTCAGTTTCGACGTCGATTGCTTGGACGCCGCGTTCGTGCCAGGCACGGGCTGGCCGGAGCCGGGAGGCTTTCTCCCTCGCGAGGTGCTCAAGTTCATCCAAATCATTGCCGACGCGAAGCCGCTGGCCGGCATGGAAATCGTGGAATGTGCGCCGCCCTACGATGCGGCGGAGATCACCAGCCTGATGGCGACCCGTGTCATCTGCGATGTGTTGGCTTGTCAGGTGCGATCGGGACATCTGGGCAATCGAAAGAAACGTTGACACGTATCGCTCCCCACTCAATGGGATCGCCCACTGAGGGGCCTGCCTCTCTGGAGGCCCCTCACCTGGACGGCTCGCTTCTTCCCTTTCTGGCTGGTTGATTCATAGATGGCTCTTGCCTAGAGTGCTTAAGACGGTTCGGGAGGCGTGATGAAAATTGCAGGGGGCGCGCTGATTCTCGCTGCGATGGTCATCGGCCTTGTGTTGGCCTTGCCTGTTCTCATTGACCTGAACCGGTATCAAGATCAGTACAAGCCGGTCATCGAACGTGCGCTGAACCGAACGATTCAGGTTCAAGACATCCGTCTGGCTCTGTGGCCCACCATCGGCGTGCGGGTTACGGGTCTTTCCATTCTGGACGATCCGGCATTCGGCATGAAACCGTTTGTGTCGGTGGCCTCCTTGAACGTAGGGGTGAGGCTGCTGCCGTTGCTGACGGGAAAGATTGAAGTGGAAGAAATCACGCTGCACGATCCTGTGATGACCGTCGTTAAAAATCGGCGTGGGGTCTTGAACGTGGCGACGCTGGGACGATCTGGGAAAGAAGCGCCGACGACCCCCTCCCGGGCGCCGATTCCTTCACTGGAGGGGCCGTTGAACATTCTGGGCCTGTTGGCGGTTGAGCGGGTCTCCGTCTCGGGGGGCAGGTTGGCCTATCGAGATCTCTCGACCGTGAGTCCCACTGAGTATGCCTTAAAGGATCTTGACCTGTTGCTTCGATCAATGGGGATTGGCCAAACCCCCCGTCTTCGTCTCACGGCGGTCATCCAGCCCCTCAATGTGCCGTTCAACCTTGAGGGGACGTTTGGCCCGCTGAAAGAAACAGCCGACATCGAAGCGATCAATTTTCAATTGAGGCTGGGAGGCACACATGTCACTGTGACAGGAAAGGTCGCCGGTCACGATGCCACGATCGTCCTCCGTGCGCCGACCGTTAATGTGGCAGAGCTTCCTCTTGCCCCGCTGTTCATGAAACCGGTTGCGATGAACGATTGCAGCGTGACGGTGGAAGTCACGGGGCAGGAAGTCGAACTGACGGCATTCTCCTGTCGGATGTTCGGCGGTGTGGTGAAGGGGCGGGGCAAAGTGGTCGCCGGTTCGGACGCCCCGCCTTTTGACGGAACGGTCAGCCTCGAAGGATTACAACTCGGTACGGCATTCAGGACTTTCGCGGATGCTCAGGTCTCGATCAGTGGAACGGCGGATGTCACCCTGACATTCAACGGCCGCGGGTTTGCCGCGCAAGATCTCATCAAGTCGTTGGAGGGGGGAGGGCGGATCGTCGTGAAAAATGGGATGATCGGGGGTGTGGATCTCCCTGGTGAAACGCGAGCCCTTCTTCATGCTGCTGGAATCTCGATCGGCGTCACCGATCCCGTCGCATTTCAGACCCTCGAAGCTGATGGCGTTGTGGGGGGCAGCATGATCACCGTGCAGCGGCTGTTGGCGGAAAGCCCTGATGTTCAAGCGACCGCAGCCGGGACAATCGGCTTCGATCAGACGCTGGATTTGGCGGCACGGTTGAGCTTGTCGCCTGATTTAAGCCGACGGCTGGCAAGGGTTTCGTCGGTCGTCAACCTGATGATGCAGGACGGTCGGGTGGTACTTCCGCTTGCAATCAAGGGGACACTTCAAGAGCCTTCGTATCGGCTGGATCTCAACGGTGTTGCGGAGCGGATTCAGCGTAAGATCCAACGGGAAACGGTGGATGCCATGGGAGAGTTACTGAAGGGGACAATGTCGGAGCCGATCAAGCGGCAGGGGCGGCGATGGCTGCAAGGGCTGTTCAAGACCGTCGAGGCTATGACCAAGAGCGAGCATTGACGAGGTGCTCTCCTCATCAAAGTTGGCTCACGGCCGTCTTTTGAAGCGAACAAACCCACCACGTGGGGCAGAGAGTGTCGGTATGGAGGCAGGGACTTGACGGTATCCCACCATCTTCTTCTGAGAAAGTGAAGGGTAAGTATATATCTGTAGCTAGTCAAACCCTGTAGACTTGGAGTAAGATACGCCCCTCTGTAAAGGCGACACGAGCGTTGCCGTAACTCTCCTGTCTGGCTCGATGGTGGATCGCGTCTTTTCCCACTCTTCTTCCTCCCCGTCCGAAACAGGCGGCCGCTTCCCCCGCCCGCCACAGGCCGACCAACAGATGGAACTGATGTTGGACATCGATCGGGAGGACTATCGGTTTGCACTCGAACAAGCCTCCGACATCATCTGCCGCACCAACCTTTCCGGCCGTATCACCTTTATCAATCCTGCGGTGACCAGAATTCTGGGCTACGCGATGGTGGAGGTGCTGGGTCATCACATCGCGGAGTTCATTCGGGAAGACTACCGTGCCAAGGTCTGGTGGTTCCACGTGCGACAGTTCCTGCGCGGCCGCCCGTCCAGTTATCTCGAATTGCCGTTGATTGCGCGAACGGGGAAAGAAGTCTGGGTCGGCCAGAACGTGCAATTGTTGCAGCGGGACGAAGAAGTGATCGGTTTTCAGGCGGTGGTGCGGGATATTTCTTCGATTAAACAGGCGGAACAGGCACTTCGGGCTAGTGAGGAAAAGCTGCAGAGTTTCTTCCACGATGCCCCCATCATGTATTTCACGTTGGATAGGGAGGGAACGATCCTGTCTGTCAACCGCTCCGGGGCCGAGCAGCTCGGCTATACCGTGAGCGAATTGGTCGGACGGTCCATCTTGGACGTGTTTGTGGCGGAGGATCGCCCGAGCGTGAAAAATCAGATGGAGGTCTGTCTGGCAAGCCCGAGCGTGGAACGCGAATGGGAGCTGCGGAAAGTTCGGAAAGACGGAACCACGCTCCAGGTCCATGGGCGCACGCGCGTTGTTCCGGGCAGCGACGGCCGAGCTGTCATGCTCGTGGTTGGTCAAGACATCTCTGAACGGGTACGGCACGAGCAGGCGCTCAAAGAAATCTATCAGCAACTTGAACATCGGGTGAATGAACGGACCAGCGAGTTGCTTGCGACGAATGAGGTGTTGCGTCAGACGACGTCACAGCTTCAAACGCTGATCGAAGAAGCGCCCTTTGCGATCATCGAACTGGACGAAGAGGCCAAAGTGGTCAGTTGGAACACCGCTGCCTCGCGCATCTTTGGATGGACGGAGCAAGAGGTCATGGGCCGGGAGTTGCCCTATATCCCTGATGGTGACAAGGATGAAGAACAGTCGCGCCATCTTTGGCAATCGATCATGGGCGGTCTTCCTGTTCGAAACGTCGAGTTGCGACGTCGGCGGAAGGACGGAGCCGTTGTTGAGGTGAGCTTCTGGGGAGTGCCGCGCCGAAATTCTGAAGGGCGGGTCACGGGGGCGATGGCTTTTTGCATCGACATCACGGAACAAAAGCGGTTGGAACATCAGTTTCGGCAGGCGCAAAAGATGGAAGCGATCGGCCGGCTGGGAGGAGGGGTGGCCCACGACTTCAACAATCTGTTGACGGTCATTAATGGCTGTAGCGCCCTGTTGCTCGACCGAGTGAGACGGGAGGATCCGCTCTATCACTTGATCGATGAAATCTCCAAGGCTGGAGCCAGGGCTGCGGATCTGACCAGGCAGCTCCTGGCCTTCAGCCGTCAACAGGTGCTCAAGCCGCAGCGCGTCAATTTAAATGAATCGCTCAGGGCCATCGCCTCCATCCTCAAAAGGCTGATGGGTGAGGACATCGAGGTTGTGCTCGAGCTTGATCCTGGCCTTTGGCCGATTCAGGTGGACAAGGGCCAGCTTGATCAGGTCGTCATGAATCTGGCAGTCAATGCGAGGGATGCCATGCCGGATGGCGGTAAGCTGACGCTATCGACAGCCAATTTTGTCTTGCATGCGTGGACGCCGGTGTCCAACCCTCTCTTTACGCCTGGTGATTATGTGCAATTGACCGTTCGGGACACTGGCTGCGGGATGGATCACGACGTACGTTCCCATCTCTTTGAGCCGTTTTTTACCACCAAGGAAGAAGGCAAGGGAACCGGACTGGGGTTGGCGACCGTCTATGGGATCGTCAAGCAGAGCCGGGGAGTGATTTTTGTCGACAGTGCACCAGGCAAGGGCACAACGTTCGATCTCTATTTCCCGCGCTTTGTGGAGGAGGAGACGGAGACGGCCTCCACCGCTGTCTCCAGCCCCGAGCGCGGAGGCGAGCGCGTCCTCTTGGTTGAAGACCAAGAGGCGGTGCGAGATCTCGTCTGCCTTGCGCTCGAAGAATACGGCTATCAGGTGTTCAAGGCGGCCAATGGGGACGAGGCCCTTCGGTTGGCGGCTGTCCTGCCGCATCCGATCGACGTGCTTGTGACGGATGTGGTGATGCCTCGCTTGACGGGGCCGATGGTGGCGGAGCGGCTTCGGCAGCGGTGGCCAGGTTTAAAGGTCCTGTTTATGTCCGGTTACACGGAGCGGGTCAAACCGATGTTTCTCAACTCGCCGGGCACTCTCTTTATGCAGAAACCATTTCTGCCCACCGAATTGGCTGCCCAACTCCGCCGCTTGCTGGACGAGTCGTTCTGAATTTAATACGCCGCGCCGGGAGGATCGGCGCGGCCATGTCTCCGCGGCCATATCTCGTTGAAGGCAACCCCGTCAGGATGACGTCCTAACTATACTGATCCCACGTGTCGCATTGTTTGATCGCCCAAAAGACCGCCTCTTTGAGCTTCTTGAGCACCATGTTGTCTGGGTCGCGGATGGCTTGGAGTTTTCTATCTAGGTCGTATAACGGTTGAATCGATCGTTTGTCGGGAATCTTGCCCAGCGCCCAGGCGACCTCCGTCAGCACCACCCAGTCCGTCTGAGGGTCCTGCAGTTTGGCCAACAAGGGGGGAACGACCGAGGCGTCCCCTGCGATGCCCCCGATCTGCCCAAGCCCCTTGGCCGCTGCGGCTTGAATTTCAACCTGGGGCGAGGAGTTTAAAATGTTAATGAGAAGCGGGATGCTGTCCCGCCCCAGATTGCCGATGGCGACGAGTGCTTGCGTGGCAAGGTCACGGTCTTTGAGCACCTCCTTGAGCTTGGGGAGGGCTTCGTCTGCCTGCATTTCTCCGAGCAGAGAGATGATCAGGATCTTCCTCTTCTGACTGGTGTCACGGGCGTCCAGCAATGCCAGGAGACGTTCCGGTTGACCCCATTCCGCCGCTAGGAAGAGGGGGAATTCATGCCGTTCCAGTTCTTCCTTGAGCTGATCAAGGGCATAGGCCCCCGGATCGGCGACATGGGCCGCTTGAGCTGCAGCGACAGCGTCCTCGAACTCCGTCCGCACCTCCTTTTGCCATTTGATCTTCATCCCACTCAAGAGATAGGTCAATTGGCAGGCCGGCCCTTTCCACAGCCGTGAGGGAGCGTCGGGGAGATCGGCATCACCTCCAGCCGCTGTCGTGCCTTCCCACGTTTTCTGTTGTTCGCACTTCACACGGAAGACGACATCGTGGGGATCGTCACGGTTCAAAACGACGGTGTATCCGATCTCGCGGAGCCGGCGTGAGATGGTTTGCACAAGAGGGCCGGCATCCGCCTCACCCTTGTCCGTCAGCGCGAGAACCTCCACGAGGACTGTTCGAATGTTTGCCAACTGGGATTTCTGCTCGGGCGTGAAATAATCGCGATAGGCCCATCCCGGTGTCGCAAGCAAAGAGCAAGACAGCAGACAGGCGATCGTTGTTGCTGTTGATGAAGGTGATGACGCGTTCATGGCTTCCCCCTTTCTGTTCGATGATCGCGAATGTTGAGGCACGTGCGCCGAGGCGAGAGGCACATGCGCCGGGGATATTAGGGCAGAGGGGGGGATAGATTTGGTCCTCCACCACACACAAATGTCATTATACCTTTCACGCTCAGGCCTTCGCATCTCGCAGAATGAGGTGATGACGGTGACCGAAACAAGAAGGTGAAATTGGCTGAAAAAAAGAATCCGGTATTCACGGCCTCTACACGTCACTCCCGCTCATGGGGTAGAGGTCATGGGGCGAAGAAAAGACAAAGAAGCCATTGGAAGAGACCATCGGCATTGGATTGGACGTTGGAATTGGATCGGAGACATTGGAATTGGATCGGAATTGACTGGTGGCTGGTGATTGCCAGGGAGGACGGGGGGCGGTTTGCTGAGGTGCGAGGGTACTGGGGTGCTGGATTGACAGCCGATCGCCGGCAATGGTAGGTTGACCGGCCGGTTGTCGTGCGTTTCGCGCGAGTGATTGAAGTATGTCCGGCTAAGTAACAAGTGGATCAACGTGATTAAAACGGCAGTTGCGCGGCGTTACGCACGGGCGCTCTTCGAGCTCCTCGATCCAGCCACCATCGAAGCAACCCAGGAGACTCTAAACGGACTTGGGCGAGCGCTGAAGGAGTCAGCGGACCTTCGTTACGTGCTAGCCTCGCCGACGTTTGCCGCGGATGAAAAAATAGTTATTCTTGCTGAATTGAGCGGTCGGTTCCATTGTCCGCCGGAAGGGAGGGCTTTTCTCGGGCAGTTGGTCAGGAAACATCGAATCGGGTTTTTGCCGGAGATTGCCGAGGCGTTCAATAGATTGGTTGATCAAGCAAGAAAAGTGCAACGGGTTTCGGTGTCGTCGGCCAGAGCGCTCTCCCCTGATGAACAGGAGCAGATGACGGCGAAGCTGCGAGAGGCTCTGAAGCGAGAAGTGGCGGTGACGTTTCGTACCGATGCCAGTCTGCTTGCCGGCATAAGGGTCCAAATTGAGAACAAGGAGGTCGATGGTACGGTCCGGGGCCGCTTGCAAGACATCCGGTCGTTGTTGGCGCAGGCGTAGCCACCTTACGATGGAGCCGATCCCCATGCAACTGACCGACGAGCATCCCCCGTTCTGTGGACGAAGGAGTATCCATGCAAATCAAGGCCGATGAAATCAGTGCCATTATCAAAGAAAAAATTCGGGGCTTCGACAAGCAGATCGATGTCAAAGAAACCGGGTCTGTCATTCAAGTCGGGGACGGCATCGCCAAGGTCTACGGACTCGACGGGGCGATGGCAGGAGAGATGCTGGAGTTCCCGGGAGGACTCTATGGAATTGCGCTCAACCTCGAAGAGGACAATGTCGGCGTCGTGCTCATGGGCGAAGACGTCGGCATCAAGGAGGGAGACCCGGTCAAGCGCACGGGCCGTATTGCCGAAGTGCCGGTTGGCGAGGAGTTGGTGGGACGGGTCGTCAACGCGATCGGCCAGCCTATTGATGGCAAAGGTCCCATCAACGCAAAAAGATTTTCCCGTGTCGAAGTGGTGGCGCCGGGCGTGCACACTCGGCAATCAGTACGAGAGCCATTACAAACCGGCATTAAAGCCATTGATGCGATGATCCCCATCGGACGGGGGCAGCGCGAGCTGATCATCGGAGATCGGCAGACTGGGAAAACGGCCATTGCCGTCGATACCATCATCAACCAGCGGGGGCAGGGAGTCTTTTGCATTTACGTGGCCATCGGCCAAAAACGGTCGACGGTGGCTCGGGTTGTTAAGACGCTGGAAGAACATCACGCAATGGACTACAGCATCGTGGTGTCGGCTACGGCCAGCGATCCGGCCCCGATGCAGTTTCTTGCACCGTTTGCTGGTGCGGCTATCGGCGAGTACTTCCGGGACAACGCCATGCACGCCTTGATCGTGTATGACGATTTGTCCAAACATGCGGTTGCCTACCGGCAGTTGTCGTTGTTGCTGCGCCGACCGCCCGGGCGCGAGGCCTATCCGGGCGACGTGTTTTACCTGCACTCGAGACTGCTGGAACGGGCCGCCAAGCTGAGCGACAAGCTGGGTGGCGGAAGTTTGACCGCCTTGCCGATCATCGAAACGCAGGCTGGTGACGTATCGGCTTATATTCCGACCAACGTGATCTCAATTACGGACGGTCAGATCTATCTGGGCAGCGACCTCTTTTATTCCGGTGTTCGGCCGGCGATTAATGTCGGACTTTCTGTTTCCAGGGTGGGAGGGGCTGCTCAAATCAAGACGATGAAGCAAGTGGCGGGGACGCTGCGGCTCGATTTGGCTCAATATCGAGAAATGGCCGCCTTCGCGCAGTTTGGAAGCGAATTGGACAAGGCCACGCAGATGCAGTTGGCTCGAGGGGTTCGGATGGTTGAACTGCTCAAACAGGGGCAGTATCAGCCGATGCCTGTGGCCGATCAGGTGCTGTCGATCTTCGCCGGCGTCAACGGATTTCTCGATGATGTCGCCGTTGATCAAGTACAGCAGTTTGAGGCGGACTTGCTGCACTACATCCAACAACACCATCCTGAGTTGAGGAAGGAAATCATCACGATCAACAAGATCGATGAGAAGATCAGCAGCCGCATCAAGGACATTATCACGACCTTTAAGCAGAAAATGGGATATGGGGCCAAGGCCTAACCAGAGAGCCCGCCTGACAGAAGTATGCGAAAACCGCTCTTGCGAGTCGGCTAAAGGCGTCCCTTCCCATGATCGACAGCTGATAAAAGACGATGCCAAGCCTCCAATCGCTCCGACGAAAAATCGCGGCATTTAAGAATACACAAAAGATCACAAAGGCCATGAAGATGGTGGCCGCCGCGAAACTGAAACGGTCCCAGGACCGCATCTTGGCGGCCCGTCCCTATGCCCATAAGATGCGCGGTGTGCTGGGCAATTTGAGCCAACGAGTCAATCGCGCCGCCCATCCGCTTCTCCAAAAGCGGGAGTGCAAAACGGTCGAGGTGTTGGTGGTTACCAGCGACCGGGGATTGTGCGGGGGATTTAACAGCAACATTGTGCGGCGAAGTGCTGAATTCATCAGGCAGTGCGAGGCACGAGGAGTGGCGGTTCACTTGAGTATCGTGGGGCGTAAAGGACGGGAGTATTTCCGCCGCCGTGCGTGGCCGATTCGTCAGGAGTGGACAGGCATTTTTGACAAGTTGAGCTTTGAGCACGCCATCGACATCGGTAGTGATCTCACCGATCATTTTGTTCGGGGAACGTTCGACGAACTGCACGTTGTGTACAATGAGTTTAAATCGGCGATTCAACAGCGTGTGGTTGTCGAGAAACTGTTTCCCGTCGATGTAACCGCCGAGTTCGGTGTGGCACCGGTCGAAAGCATGGCGGGGGGAGGCTATCTCTATGAACCGAGCGAGGAGGAGCTGCTGGCTGTCCTGGTGCCCAAACATTTTCAAGTCCAGACCTATCGCATTCTGTTGGAGTCTGCTGCCGCCGAGCATGGGGCGCGCATGGCCGCCATGGACGGGGCAACCCGCAACGCGGGGCAACTGATCAAGAAGGTGACCCTGTATTACAACAAAACGAGGCAGGCAGCGATTACCAAGGAATTGATGGACATTGTAGGCGGCGCGGAAGCGCTCAAGTGAAGGACGGCTCGATCTTCAGTGCTGGAGGGAAGGAGTCGGCAGCGAGCGCCGTCGCGAGAGGGAGCAGTCGCGCTCGATCACGAGAGACGGAACACTAGACATTGTGCGGAGAAGGTGAAGAATGAGTACAGGAAAAGTTGTCCAAGTCATCGGTCCGGTGGTTGACGTCGAGTTCCCGCCGGGGAAATTGCCGAACATCTACAACGCGCTCACGATCGAACAGGCGGAGGACAAGGCGGCCGGGAAGCCAGCTATTCGCCTGACGCTCGAGGTGGCTCAACACTTGGGAGAAAACCGTGTGCGGGGGGTGGCGATGTCGTCAACGGATGGGCTGACCCGCGGTATGGAAGTCCATGATACCGGTGCGCCAATCTCTGTGCCAGTGGGGCGGGAAACACTTGGTCGCCTCATCAACGTGCTCGGCGAGCCGGTGGATGAAAAGGGGCCGATCAAGGCCAAGAAGAAGTATCCGATTCATCGGCCGGCGCCCAAACTGGAAGATCAAGAAACCAAGACGGAAGTGCTGGAAACCGGCATCAAGGTCGTGGACTTGCTCGAGCCCTACAGCAAAGGCGGCAAGGTTGGTCTGTTTGGTGGAGCCGGCGTGGGCAAGACCGTCATCATCATGGAGCTGATCAATAACATTGCGCTCCACCATGGAGGCTTTTCGGTCTTCGCCGGCGTCGGGGAACGGACGCGCGAAGGCAACGACCTGTGGCATGAGATGCAGGAGTCCAAAGTCATCGATCCGGATGATTACACCAAGTCAAAGGCTGCCTTGGTGTACGGCCAAATGAACGAACCACCCGGCGCTCGGCTCCGTGTTGCATTGACAGGGTTGACGATCGCGGAATTTTTCCGAGACGAAGAAAACCAGGACGTGCTGCTGTTTGTGGACAACATCTTTCGGTTCACGCAAGCCGGTTCCGAGGTGTCCGCTCTCTTGGGGCGGATGCCGTCGGCGGTCGGCTATCAGCCGAACCTTGCAACGGAGATGGGAGCCTTACAGGAACGGATTACCTCGACGAAGCGGGGATCGATCACCTCGGTCCAGGCCATTTATGTGCCGGCGGATGACCTGACCGATCCGGCGCCGGCGACGGCATTTGCACACTTGGATGCCACGACGGTGCTTTCTCGCTCCCTGGCTGAGCTAGGCATCTATCCGGCTGTGGACCCCCTTGACTCGACGTCTCGGATTCTCGATCCGCAGATCATCGGGGAGGAACACTATAAGGTGGCTCGCGGGGTGCAATCCGTCTTGCAGCGATACAAGGATTTGCAGGACATCATCGCGATTCTGGGGATGGACGAACTGTCCGAAGATGACAAGATGATCGTCGCGCGGGCGAGAAAAATCCAGCGGTTTCTCTCCCAGCCGTTCCATGTAGCGGAAGCGTTTACCGGTATACCGGGCAAATACGTCAAGCTAAAGGATACGGTCCGGAGCTTTAAGGATATTCTGGATGGCAAATACGATCACTTGCCCGAGCAAGCCTTCTATATGGTAGGACCGATCGAGGAGGCTGTTGCTAAAGCGGAAAGGATGGGAGTGAAGGTTTAGGAAGCCGGTGATGTGCAGAGGGAACAGACAGTTCAGGGAAATATGGCGGGGAAAATCCTTTTAGAGGTCGTCACACCAGAAAAGCTGCTGTTGAGCCAGCAGGTGGATGAGGTTATCGCACCGGGGCTGGAAGGAGATTTCGGAGTCTTACCCGGTCATTGTCATTTCCTCTCTATGTTGCGCATCGGCGAACTGCGATATCGCGTTGGTGAGCAAGTCAACCACATGGCTGTGCTCTGGGGATATGCAGAGGTGACACCGGCCAAGGTCACCATTATGGCGGAAATTGCCGAAAAGGCCGAGGACATCGATGTTGAGCGGGCCACCGCCAAGCTGGAGGAAGCGGAGCGCCGGCTGAAACAGGGAGGACTGCCGTCCGATGTCAAAGAAGCCCAAATCAGTTTGGAGAAGGCCCGGCTGCGCAAAAAAATTGCGGAGCGGGCTCGAAAGGTCGCCCGCGCCTAATTGCCCGTCAATCTCTCGCGTCAATCTCTCGATTGAGCCTCGGCGCTTACCGGCTATTCAGATCTTCTCTGGGACGGTTCATCTTTCTTCATACCCTGACATCGAGAGCAGGTGGTTCCGGTGTACCGTAGATTCCTGCAGTTGCCTAGGGGTGATCTGCGGAAGAAGACTCCCTAGTGGGCCCAGCATCACGAGGCGCGTCCATGATCACGGAGTTCATCATTACCGCTGGTGAACAACCGAAGCGATTGGATGTCTTTCTTGCCAACCATGAACGGGCAATCTCTCGGTCGGCCTTGCAACGGTTGATCGAACTGGGCCGTATCCGGGTCAATCAGGCTGTGGTCAAACCAAGCCACAAGATCAGGCCAGGGGATACTATCACGATGGAGATCCCCAAGCCGGAACCGTTGGAGATCAAGGGGGAACCGATCCCGCTGCGGGTGCTATACGAAGACGATGTGGTGCTGGTCTTGTACAAACCGGCGGGAATTGTGGTGCATCCGGCGCCGGGCAACTGGAATGGTACCTTGGTGAATGCATTGCTCCATCATTTCGCCGTTTCGGGAGGCACGTTCTCTACCATTGGGGGCAAGGAACGGCCAGGGCTAGTCCATCGTCTCGATAAGGAAACTTCCGGCGTCATGGTAGTGGCCAAAACCGATCAGGCCCACCGACATTTGGCCTCGCAATTTCAACGGCATACTCTTACCAGGGTCTATGAGGCACTGGTGTGGGGAGTGCCGAAGAAAAGCCGAGGTGTAATTACATTGGCGATCGGGCGAGATGTGAAAGAACGCAAGAAATTCTCGGCGCGAACAGCTCGACCCAAGGAAGCCATCACGGAATATCACGTTGAGCGGCGCTATGGTGATGTCGCCGCTCGCCTCCTGCTGTACCCTCGAACGGGCCGAACCCATCAATTGCGAGTACACCTTCAGTCGTTGGGGCATCCGGTTCTGGGCGACCCGACGTATGGTGGAACCAAGGTCAAAAAAATCGGTACTCTCCTTATTCCACGGGTGATGCTCCATGCGAGAACGTTGGGATTTCACCATCCCTCTACCGGTGAGTTTCGCGAGTTCAGCCATGGTTGGCCGGCGGATATGGAGGCCGTCGCGCAAGTCCTCGAGGGGCTCGGATCAGACCAAGAGAATGGGTGAAGGAGGAGTTCCTTCGTACAAATGGAGACCGGAGACCTATTGGATGCAATCGGCGGTCTCATCGCGCGGCTCAAAGATTATGCGGCCAAGCTGCCTGCCGTCGTCCATTTGGCCGTCGCCCCCACCGGTGTCAAGCCCTCTGCAGCCGCCATCGAGGCGTATGACGACATGGTGATGCGCCTGAGGGCCAGAATCGCTGGAACGCCCTATAAACATCTCGGTGCGCCGTTGCTTGAGTCTCTTGAGGCATTCGAGTCTGGACGATTGCTAGGGGCGATCCAGCCGCTGCTGGTTCTGCTGGATCAGATGGAGCAGATGATCAAGGACGGCCGGATTGAAGCGAGACCATCTGACGAGGGGCGACTGGTTGAATACCGCCGGTCACTGCGCAAGATTATGCCCGGCAACAGGCCAGAGTTGGAGGAGTCAGGGAGAGCCTGATGGTCTTTTATCCCGCTGGCCTCGGAACCAAAAGGTTAATGCCCCATCTTTGGCCCCGTGGCGTTTGCTCCTTGCGTGATGAGGGTGAACCGAACTGTGGCGTGACAATGGGGACATTTGGTGCGAATGGTCACATCGTCCACCAATTCATATTGTTCGGACTTGAGCCACATGAGCCGAAAACATTTGGGGCAGGTGCGGACTTGCGTTGACATGATCTTCCTCGTACACTTCCTCAAGCAAGACAGCCTGAACGCAACCTACTAATGTAGTATAAGATTCGCGTGTCCCTCAAGCCCGCCATCCGCTATGCCGATGATGTGGTTCCGCAGCCGGACCAACTGATTCGGCTCTTCCAACAAGCACCCTGGGCCAAGGGTCGGAAGATTACGGACACGGAGGAGATGCTCCGCCACACGGACTTAGCCATCTGCGCGTGGGATCGCGAGCGGCTAGTTGGGTTTGGGCGGGTGCTGACGGACTTTGTTTACCGGGCAACGATTTGGGATGTGATCGTTGACCAGTCCTACCAGGGGCAGGGGATCGGCTCCGAGATCGTTCGGCGGATCCTGCACCACCCGCGATTGCAGCGGGTCGAACTGTTTTGGCTCTGCACGAGGCGCCCTGGCTTTTACGAAAGGCTGGGATTCAGCACGAAAGAACAGACCGGGATGGTGTGGGCCAGAACACCCCACGCCCGCAACGAATAAGCAGCGGTGATGCGATCTTCGCATCTTTTCACGCGAGGCCCGTCCTGAAGAGCGGGGGCTGATTTTAGAAAAAAGCCCTCACGCCGAAGAGAAATCCAAAAGACGACAGGTTCCAGTCGTTAATGCGAAAACGGTCATTCACGTGGGCGTGGCCGTCGTTCCGCTTGTAGGCCCACTCTGCATTGAGTGCCAGATGTCTGCTTATCAGGTAATCCACCCCCCACCCCAATCTCCAGGCAAACGTGTTGCTGGGACTGATTTCGGTAGAAATCCCTTCGCTGAAGCTGTTCACGTTCACGCCGAAACTCATATTGACATAGGGAACGAACGATCCCAGCGTGACGGGACGCAGCTCAAGCGTTGGAAGCACTGAGACGGTATGTTGACTCCCCACATCTAGCGATAACCGCCGATCCTCGACATCGACGTCGTGTCGCTCCCACTCCACCATGAGGCCCAGCAAGAACCACCGGTTCAGGCTATAGAGGGCCTGTACATTGACAAGCGGGCCGATCATGGCAGATCCTCGGTCAAAGCCTGCGATGCCAACCACATCGTGCGAGAGAGATTGCGTGGGGACGGCAAAACCGGCTCGAGCCCCTAGTATCCAGGTTCTGGGCTGGATGCCACCCAATGATTGATGGCCATCAGCGGCCTGAGCCGGTCCGTTCGGCTCCAGTCCACTCACCATACCGAGGCACAGGAAGATGGCCAGCCGCACCAGGGGACGGTTGATGTTCATGGTTGTTCCTCCTTTTGAGACATGGTGGACAAGCGAGATGGCAGGCCCGTTGTCGCATAGTTGGCGGGTGATGGTCAAATCCCGCTGCTTGGGTTCCGTGGCCGCGGCGCTTCTTGCGAGTTGAAAGGGAGCGACCTGTCGAAGACCGCAATGGTTCAGGGATGGCGAGAGCCGAGAGGTTGTTTCAAGCGTTTGGGAGAGATCAATAAAGAGAGAAAGAACACCGCCGTGGCCAGCAGGACAATGGATGGTCCGGAAGGAATATCCCACACTGTTGAGACAATGACACCTGTGACAGCCGTCGTAGTTCCGATGATCACCGAGTACAGGGTGAGTGTCGTCAGGCTGTGTGTAAGCTGATACGCTGTTGAGGCGGGAATGAGGATCATGGCGAACACCAAGATGGCGCCGACGGTTTTCAGGGCGACCACCACGGTAAGAGCGATCAGCGTCAACAACAGGAAAAAAATGCCGCGAGCCGGAACGCCCGAGGCTTCCGCCATTTCTTGATCGAAAGCAATAAACAACAATTCCTTCCAGAACAAAGCCAAGAGGCCCAGCTCCAGCACGGCCAATCCGCCGATGAGCAACACCTCTTCACCAGTGACCGACAACACGCTGCCGAACAAGTACCCATACACCTCAGGGTTGTACGTTTTCATTAAACCGATGAACACGATAGCCAGCGCCATTGTGGTGGTGTATAGGATGCCGATTGACACGTCCAATTTCATCCGGCCTCGCTCCTCGAGCCATCCTGTGATCCAGACGGTGGCAATCCCAAACACAATGGCCAAGAGGAGAGGCGGCCATCCGACAAGGTAGCCCAGAGCGACACCAGCAAAGGCGGCGTGGGAGGTGCCGGCTCCGACGAACGCCAGGCCTCGCAGCACCACGAACACCCCCATCAGTGAACAGAGGGCGCCCACTATCGCCGCAGCGAGCAACGACCGCTGCATGAAATCATACGCGAAAAGGTCCAACATCGCCGGAATCATTTCATGGTGGTCAGTGGGAATGATGATAATCCTCGACAAACACCAGGTCGCGGTCCGAAAAGATCAGGCCCCTGCCGTACACCTGTTCAAGGATGTCTGGCTTAAGGACGTCAGCAGGAGGGCCTTGGGCGTACAGGCGGGTCTTAAGCAGAACCAGGCGATCAACCCGTGAGCGGATCATGTTGATGTCATGGGTAATCAACAGCACGGTCAGCCTCAGGGTCTTGTGCAGGTGCTGGATTAGATCGAGGACATTGTGTTGCATGGGGAGATCCAAGCCGGTCGTTGGTTCGTCTAACAAGAGGACCTTAGGCTGTTGGGCCAGTGCCCTGGCGATGAACACTCGCTGCTGTTGGCCCCCCGACAGGCTGCCCAAGGCGACGTCGCGGTAGCGCTCCATGGCCACGAGGGCAAGCGACTCAAGGGCGATCCGGCGATCCTCTGGCCCGGGGCGGCGAAAAAGACCCAGGGCGCCGTATCGCCCCATCATGACCGTCTCAAGGACGGTGACTGGAAAATCGCGATCCACGACACCTTTTTGTGGCAGGTAGCCAATCTGGGCCCGATGGTGACATCGGAGTTCTTCACAGGCGCAGTCAAAGATATGGAGTTGTCCCTTGAGGGGAGAGAGCAGCCCCAACACGGCTCGGCATAAGGTGGTTTTCCCGGAACCGTTGGGACCGATGACGCCGATGAATTCGCCGGCGTGAATGGATAGCGAGATATCCTCCAACGCAACCACGCCGGGAAATCCGAACCAGGCGTGGTCAAAGCGAATGATCGCAGGGCGAGACGCATTCTCCTTGGAGTCTTGCGGGCTGGTCATGCTGGGGACGGGTCGCGAACAAGATGGGTCAGTTTTCCAACGCCTCCGCCAATTTGAGCACATTATAGCGAAGCATGTCGAGGTATGACTCGGTGCCGGGCAACCCTCCAGGGAGGGTGGTGAGGAGGACCACCGTCGCTCCGGTCTCCTTTGCAAGCAGATGAGGGATTCGTTGACTTAACTGAATTTCAGAGGCGATCACCTTCAGCCGTTCCTTTTTGATCTTGCCGATCAACTGTTGGACCTGGAGAGCAGAAGGCTCCGCGCCCGCGTGGATTTGGATCGTGGCGGCGATCTCGAAGCCGAACCGCTTGGCCAGGTATGGCCAGGCGGGATGATGGGCCACGATGCGCCGGTCCGGGAGCCGGCTCACCCTCTCCAGCAGTTCGCGTCGGAGCTTGTCCACTTGTTCAAGGTAAGCGGCGAGGTTTCGACGATAGTCCTCCGCCTGAGCGGGATCGACCGCGATCAACGCATCAGCGATATGACGTACCATGATTTCAACGTTGTTCGGGTCCATCCAAATGTGAGGATTGCCCGACCGGTGAGCGTTGACGCCGTCCGGTGGCCGAGCATCATGATCACCTTCGGCGTCGTCGTGGATCAGAGGAACACCCCGCGAGGTCGTGATCACAGAGAGGGACGGACTTCCGGCATTCTTGACGAGCGAGGAGACCCACACTTCAAGGCCGAGGCCGATCTCAAACAACAGCCTGGCCTTGCGCACCGCGATCAAGTCGGTGGGTTTCGGGGAGTAGGTGTGTTCGTTCTCTAATCCAGTGAGCAACGATTTGACCCGTACATGGGACCGTCCCACTTGCTCCGCTAGGTCCTTGAGGACGGGAATGGTGGTCACAATTTCGATGACAGGCTCGGCCCCCGCAACCGACATACAACCCGCGAAATTGGTGGCTGTGACGGAAACGAGAAGGGCGAACAACAACCGTCGACATCCCGCACCCAACATGGGAGAGGACCGTAACATCCGACCCGCAAGATGTCAACGGAACGCATCAGGATTCGTCTGCTCATTCCACCTGAACCAGGATTGCTTGACCGGCCGGAGGAGTTCCATTAGCGTAGCGGAGAACGAAAGCAGCCGAACGTGTGTTGGGCAACGGAAGGGGGAAGGTAGCAGGCTCATGAAAGTTGTGGGATTGATGTCGGGAACCTCAGGCGATGGAGTGGACGCCGCCTTGGTGGAGATTCAGCGCGGCAAGGGGGGACTTCGCGTTACCATGATCGCAGCGCATTCGCTACCGTATCCTCGGTCGCTCCAACAGAGGATTTTAGCCGCGTCGGTGTCGGGAACGGTTGCGGAGGTATGTCATCTCAATGTCCTGTTGGGCGAATGGTTTGCCAATGCCGCGCTGGGGGTGATCCGTGCCGCCTCGGTACAGCCGCGAGACGTGGATTTGATCGGCTCCCATGGCCAAACTCTGCATCATTTGCCGCAAGGAATCAAAGATGGGGGGGGCAGTGCGATCCGCTCCACTCTTCAGATTGCAGAGCCGGCCGTCATTGCGGAACGCACCGGCATCACAACCATTGCCGATTTCCGCCCACGAGATATCGCGGCCGGAGGCCAGGGGGCACCGTTGACTCCGGCGGTCCATGCCCTTCTGTTTCGCCATCCTCGCCGAGCCAGGCTGATTGTCAACTTGGGCGGTATCAGCAACGTGACCTATTTGCCGAGAGGGGCGGGCTATGAGGGGATCGTTGCGTTCGATACCGGGCCGGCCAACATGGTGCTGGACGGCCTAATGGCATGGTATTCCAACGGACGGATGGCGATGGACCGCGATGGCCGATTGGCGGCCAAGGGTAAGGTTGACGGCAGGCTGTTGGCCAAACTCCTCGCCCATCCCTACCTCTCCCAGCCGCCACCTAAGTCCACGGGGCGAGAACTGTTCGGCGCCAAGATGATTGAAGAGTTGACCGCAATGCCCCAGGCCCAACGGCTCACGATCGAGGACCTGCTGGCAACATGCAGTCGGTGGACCGCCGAGGCCGTCGGGACGGTTCGGCGGTGGATTGCAGGAGGAATCGATGAAGTGATGGTCGGGGGCGGTGGTGTGCGCAATCGCGCCCTCATGCACCATCTCACCGAGGTATTTGCCCCGGCGCCGGTGGTGCCGTTTGAATCCTACGGCTGGGACAGCAAGGCGTTCGAAGCGGTGGCCTTTGCAGTCCTGGCCTATCAAACGGCGACAGACCAATATGGCAATGTCCCATCGGTGACGGGGGCGGCGCATCCGGTCCTGTTGGGATGTATTGTCCCTGCTGGACCGGGATGGATCAAGCGGCTACGGGGCCGTGTCAGCAAAACGTAGCAAAAAGAAGGAGCCGGTCGATGAAGGATGTGGTGATAGGGGGCGCGGTTGTAGCCATAACCGTCACCGGGTGGTTGATTGCCAGGTTCAAGCGACCAGCCGCCGCTCCGCCGCCGTTTATCTTGCCGACCACCGTGAACGTGGTATCTCTACCGCTCCTGACAGAAAAAGAAAGCGCGCTTTACAACCAATTGCAGTTGGCGGTACGGGATCAGTACCTCGTCTTTGCCGGCCTTTCGCTCTGGGCGTTTGTATCCGTGCAAGGACTGAGGAAAGATCGGTTGCCAGTTCTCAAACGTCTTATGGTGACACAAGTCGATTTCGTATTGGTCCATCCCGGCTCACGCAAGGTGGAACTGGTGGTGTTGCTGCATGAGGAGCCATCGACGGCCATGCAACGGGAGCGTGACTATACGGTGGAGTCAGTGGCGTCCGCCGCCGGGATCAAGGTCGTCAAGGTCCGGTCGGATCGCTTGTACAGCATCCCGGAACTGACTTGCCTCCTCGGCATGGCCGAGCAGGAAGAAGATTTCTAAGAACAACGGCATCTGGTGTCTAGTCTGTCTCCCGGAGATCGGCGCCATCTGTGCTCGCCTCCCGAAGGGCTCTTGTTGCCTGTTCCGCTTCCGGGTCGTCTGGGTACTGATCAATGACTCGCTCGAACATCAGGCGGGCCTTTTCATGGTCTCCCAACTTAACCTAGATGTGCCCGGGCTTGAGTATCGAAGCGGGAAGTTTGGAACCGAACGGATAAAACGAGAGAACGTTATAAAAGGAATCCAGCGCCTCGTGGTATCGTCTCTTGCGAAGGTGGCATTCGCCGATCCAATAGTGGGCATTTAGTGGGCATTGTAGTGGGCATTGGCGGCAAGCGATGAGTGGCCGTGCAATTCGATGAACAGCCGAAATCCCGCCAGGGCTGCTTCATAATCCTGTTGCTGGAATTCCTCCATGATTCGGTCATCGAGGCGCCGTGATGTGTCACGCATGTGACCGGAGGCTCCGACGGCCTCCTCGGCGGGTGAAAAACAAGAGAAAGCAGCAGGGCAATACCGACCATGATGTGTGCCATGGATGAGCCTCCGTGTGCATTGTTCCAGGCTTACGAGCAATCCTTCGCAATACCGACCAGGTTGGCAGTGTAGGATCTTAATAAAAAATCAGCTGTTAACTTTCCTGCTTGCGGCAATTCGTGATGGGAGGTCTCCACTGGCGGTCAAGGAGACAGAATTGTACAGGAGGGTCCTTTTTAAGGAACGCTGCTCTCCACGCTACGACGAAGCACTGGGTGTTCGGATCAGAAGATCGGCGAGTATCCGGCTGTGGAGGGAGAACGTTAAGAAGGCCGTGGAAACTGCCGGCTCAGGCAACAAGGAGAATTAGGGCGGTTTGCTCTGGAAGGGAGGAGTCAGCGAATGGGCTGCCACGTGGAACTCAAAGGAGTTGCCGCCCCGTTGTTTGGCACGGTACATCGCGGCGTCTGCGTGTCGCAAGAGATCGTCGATGTCGTGGTCGTCGTATGGGTAAACGGTCATGCCGATGCTGACGCCGATCACGGCCTGTCCCGATGACAGACAAAACGGCTCGATCATGGATGAGATGATCCGTTCGGCGATGTGAGCGAGATCTTCTTCTTGAGAGAGGCCCTCCACAATGACTGTGAATTCATCGCCGCCCATGCGGGCCACCGTATCGACTTCGCGCACGCAGGCTTTGATTCGGTCGGCGGCGGCCTGCAGGACCTGGTCACCAGCTTCATGTCCCCATGTATCGTTGACGGTCTTGAAACGATCAAGGTCGAGCAGCATGAGGCCGATCCCTTGCTGGAGCCGTTTGCTCCTGGCTATGGCATGAAGCAGCCGGTCGCGGAACAACGTCCGGTTGACGAGGCCCGTCAACTGGTCGTATTGAGCGAGATAGGTCAATCGTTCTTCGGCTCGCTTGCGTTCGATGGCGTAACGGATCGATCGGGCCAGCAGTTCGCCATGACACCGTCCCTTAACGAGATAATCTTGGGCGCCGGCATGGACGGCCTGAAGCGCCATGCCTTGATCGCTCAATCCGCTGAGGACGATCACGGGGATTCTGGGATTCGCCGCTTGGATTTGTTCGAGCAAAGCAAGCCCGTATCCATCAGGGAGGGAGAGATCGAGCAGAACCGCATCGTAGCGGCCACGGGTGATCTGATCAAGGGCCTCGTGGAGGCACGCGACGCGCTTAACCTCAAATTGATCGGTGTTCCATTCTGCCAAGATGTCCTGGTCTGCCAAGATGTCCTGGGTCAGCAGAGCGTCGGTTTCATTGTCCTCAATCAATAAGATTTTCAGCATGGCTCGTTTCAAAGGACGCAGGCCTGCCGGAAGCAACCAGGCCCTGACCTCTTTTCTTGCAAGTATAGCCCAAGGGACTCCCTCAACAAAGCAATGGCGTAATTGGGACTGAAGCAAGCGGGAGGCGAGATCCGTGGGAACAGCACTCTGGCCAGCTCGTGGAGTGGCTCAGTGGAAAACGAAAGGAACTCGTGGAGAATGGTAGGTCACGCCGATCGATTAGGAGCCCTTTAGAGAAAGCCTCTTCCCGTTCGGATAGGCGCCGAAGGGTGGCTGTTCGGGGCCGATGGCTGCTTCGCAGGCATAGCCCGGCTCCAGGGGCCAGAGCAGTGAACGGCCAGCCAGATTGCCTCGCACGTGGATGTATCGAAACGTAACGCCGAGGCGAACGGCGTCGGCTTTTACTTTCTCGATACAAGCATCTGCTGAGTAGGCACGGCGCGCAATCAAAATGGGATCGCCGGACTCTCCGTGAAACATGACATATTCATCGGCGCAGCCGGTGAGGCAAGCCATTGCCACCATCAGCCAGCATGCCAGCCGGCTTCTTGTCTCTCTGGGTTTTGGGCAACGCATAGATACTTTTAAAGTATAGCATTGTGATCTCAGCGCGCTCTATGGAGGGAGCAACTGGGCCAATGCAATGAACTGCTCCATCGAGAGAGCTTCAGCTCGGATTGCCAAAGGAAGGGCCAGCGTCCGCAGGGCTCTCAGCACTACCTCCTGGGGGTAGCCTTGATTTTTGAGGGAATTAACGAGGGTCTTCCGCCGATGGGCAAAGGCGGCTTTGACCAAGGAGGCAAACCGGCGTTCGTCTTCCGCCGTGAGGAGCTGATCCCTTTTCATCTGCAAGAGCAGAACAGCCGACTCCACTTCCGGCCGGGGCCGAAAACAATGGGCCGGGACAGTCAAGGATTTCGTCGCCGTTGCTGCGTATTGAATCATGACCGAAAGGATCCCGTAGTGAGACGTGCCTGGTTGGGCCACCACGCGGTCCACCACTTCCTTCTGCAGCATCAGCACCATGCGGGAGAAGCGCCCACGCTGTTCCAACAGTCTGAAGAGGAGAGGGGTGGACAGATAGTACGGAAGATTCGCCACCACCACCGTCCCGACGGGTAGCTGCTCCAAGGGGTACTTCATTGCATCTCCCCAGACCAGGTGGAGGTTGGGGCTGGTTCCACATCGTTCGGCTAAGTAGTTGGAAAGGCGGGTGTCGATCTCGATGGCCGTGACATGAGCGGCGACCTGACAAAGCTCGGCAGTTAAAATTCCACGGCCTGGTCCGATCTCCAACACTGTATCCGTAGGGGCCAGGGCCGCCAGAGAGACAATGTTGCGAGCAATATTGGGATCGATCAGAAAGTGCTGGCCCAGGCGTTTAAGCGGAGGGGGGGGCCTCGTTCCGTTCACCAGTTAACCTCCGAGATGAGACAAGGGGGTGAGGCGGCTAGCCAAGGCCAGCAAGGAAGAGCGGTAACAGTCTACCAACTCGGTGAATTCTTCGAGCAAATCATTGGTAAAGGACGGACCGGGTTGAATTGCGGCAAACGCCAAACCTTCTTGCCGACCAACGGTTTCGGCTATCAAGGCGGCGGTCTTAGTCTTCCATTGGGTGACCCGCTCGGTTCCCGCGACGGTATTGAGGTCACTCAGTGTTCGCTGCTGCAACTGGTCAAGTTCGGCGAGCTGTTGCCTGATCACAGCCAAGGCTTGTGATCTGTTATCCCTCATGAAGAGACAACCTCCTTCTGTTTCTGGGGAGAAGAGATGCGGTGGGCAGCAATCGTCGCGGCCAGCTTGATGGCTTCGAGCAGGCTACCGTGGTCTGCGATGCCTTTCCCCACGATATCAAATGCCGTTCCGTGATCGACGGATGTCCTAATGATCGGGAGACCGACCGTCAGGTTCACACAGCGGCCAAACGCCACCAGTTTTAACGGAATCAGCCCTTGATCGTGATAGAGGGCGACCACAGCATCATAGAGTCCCTTTGCCGCCTTTCCAAAAAGGGTGTCCGCTGGCAGGGGATCGCTAGCCTCGATGCCTTGGGCTCTGGCTGCCTGCGACGCTGGAAGGATCACGCGGTCTTCCTCGTCACCAAACAGTCCATGTTCGCCCGCATGGGGATTGAGTGCCGCGACGCCAATGCGAGGGGTCTTAATCCCAAACAGAGTAATGAGCGCAGAGTGGGCCAGTCGGATGGCCCGTTCGATCTTGGCCTGGGTGAGGGAGGCTGGGAGATCCTTGATGGCGAGGTGGGTGGTGGTGAACATGACGCGCAAGGGGCCACCGACGATCATCATGCCGGATTCTTGAGCATGAGTCAGGTCAGCCAGCAGCTCCGTGTGGCCAGGGTAATGACACCCGGCCAAGTTAATCGCCTCCTTATTGATTGGCGCAGTGACGATGCCGTCCAGAGCACCGGTCAGCGCCAACGCGACAGCTTTCTTAATAAAAGAAACCGAAGCGGCGCCAGCGACGGCTGAAGCGACGCCTAGCGGAAACGGTCCCAAGGAGTCGTCCAGGGGGTCCAGCACGGCCACCGTGCGGTCCAGTGGTTGAAATGACGCCGGGTCCTTGATCGGGTGAACGGTCAGAGGCAGGCGCAGTTGTCCTATGGTCTGTTCCATCACGGTTGCCGATCCGATCACAATGGGTCGGCAAAGCGTAAGGATCTGTTGGTCAGCAAGTGTCTTGGCGATGATTTCCGGACCGATACCGGCTGGATCCCCCATGGTAATGCCAAGCAGGGGCGGGGCTGTCGTACTGGGCGGTGATGGGACCATAGTCAATCTTCAGGGACGAAGAGCAAGGTACAGCGTATAGCCAATGTAGATCAAGGAGCCACTGCCGAGCAGCCAGGCACGCCAATAGCCGCCGATGAACAGTTGGAGCAGATAAAACGTCACCGCTTGCAGCGCCAACACCATCGTTGAACTGGCCGAGGCGGTAATCACCCAATCGGTGCCGATCAAACCAACGGAAACCGGGATGGTTCCTTGAAACACCATCGCGCCCGTGACGTTGGCGACGGCCAGGCGGTCCTTCTTGCGATAGAGCCACAGGAAACTATTCGACATCTCGGGCAATTCGGTCGCAAGCGGGGCGATCAGAAGCGCCAGCAACAAGGGAGAGATGTCAAAGGCACCGGCCATCGACTCCGTCGCCATCACGAACAGGTGCGCTCCCAAAATCAGCCCGGCGAGGCCGGTCAACGTTTGTAATCCGATCATCAAGCGGGGAGGCGTCGCCTTGGACTTGGCGAAGATCAAGGGCTCAAGCTCGCTGCCCGCGCCATCTTCCTCCGGCGCACTTAATTTGAGCTTCATGTAGTAGGCGTAGAGACCGATGAGCACAACGGCCGCAATCAGGTGAACCAATCGGTATGAACTGTAGATACACCCCAACGCAATGATGTAGCCGACCAGGAAAAATCCCAGGTCGGTGACCACTTCGCTGTAGTTCAAATGGAACCGCGCCGTACGTTTTCCCGCCCAGGCGTACAACAGCAACAGAAGCGCCAGCAGGGGGAGGACCAGGGTGCTGAGCATGAACGGCGCCCCCAGAATGGCGCCGAGTCCTACATCGACCTCATCCTGGCTTTCTCCAAAGAAGATGGCAATGATTGGAATGGACGTTTCGGGCAGGGTCGTGCCGATGGCTGCGAAAATGCTGCCTACGGCACCCTCGGCGAAGCCCCATCGTTTGCCGAGCCATTCGATGCCGTTGGTAAATAACGCGCAGGCGCCCAGTGTGACGGCAATGGAGACGAGAAACAACAGGGTATAGAGCAAGGCTTCCATACTTCGAACACTTATGAGGGGGTTCGTCTCGCCCTCCGGGGGCTTCGCTGGGACGGAGAGAGGCGCGCGTCATTTCGTTCGACCCTCTGATTGGCCCGATAGGTGAGACAGGCTTCCTCCATTACCTGTCGCAGGGGCAGCCCCGTCTGGTCGGCGATGGCCTGACAGTCGCGATACTCAGGAGCCGCTTTCTCGGTTCCGTCTTTCATCGTGGCGACCTTCATCCGAACGGTCTTCCCGCGGACCGTCACTGGGACGATCCGACGAGGCAGCACATGGCGGGACAGTTCTTGCACGCGCACGCCGAGCGTGGGGGTTTCCTTAAACAACACGTTGAGCAGAGGGTCGGCTCGTTCTGGCGAGGCCAGGCAGGTGATGATCATGCCTGGCCTGCCCCGTTTCATGAGGGTGGGGGTCAGCACGACGTCCAAGGCCCCCGCGCGAAACAAACGGTCCATCACATGTTCGTAAGCTTGTGGCGTCAGGTCGTCCACATTCGTCTCGATCTGCATGACCCGCTCTACCAGCGGGCTGCCGGTTGTGGACTCGGAGAGGAATATGCGCAACACGTTCGGCCAATGTTCTGGGTTGTGGTCACCGGCGCCGTACCCGATGGAGGTGATGGTCATGAGGGGAGTGGGACCAAAATCCGAAACAAGGGTTCGTAGCAGGCCGATGCCGGTTGGCGTGACCAGTTCACAACGTGGTCCATCCGAATAGACGGGAATTCCCTTGGCCAGGACTGCCACGGCCGGCCCCGGCACCGGTAAGAGTCCATGATCGGTCTGCACCATTCCGCTTCCCACGTTCACGGCGGACGCGGTCGTCTTGACGATGTTTAGGAAATGGCATCCGAGCATACAACCCACGACGTCGATCAAGGAATCCAAGACTCCCACTTCATGGAACTGGACCCGGTGAGCGGCGAAGCGATGAGCCGTTGCTTCCGCCTCGGCCAGCCGATGGAACACAGCGAGGCTCCGTTCCTTGACCTCCGGCGGCAGGGCGCCGGCTGTCACAATGTGGCGAATGCGAGCAAGGGAAAGGGGACGCTCGAATCCTCGTTGGACGATCACGTCAACCTTCGTGGCCTTCACCGTTCCCCGTCGCACGGTTCGTCGTCGCAATCGGTACCCATTGAGCTTCAATCCTCGGAGTCCCGTCACCAAGGCCGTCCACGACAATCCAGCGTCGACGAGCGCGCCTAGTACCATGTCGCCACTGATGCCGGAAAAACAGTCGAAATGTAGATGGCGCTCCATGGCTTTGTGGGTTTCTCGTTGCGAAATCATCGCGGAACGGGCGGACATCTTACCCAAGCGAGCGGCGCGCGGCAATTTGTTTCCGTCGTCTCGTTGACAGGCTTCACACGCTGTGTTATGCGAATCAGCACGCTTGCGCAACGGCCACCTTGCTTGTCTCATGAAGACCGTTCCGGCTTGGCTCTCGCTCAAACGGTGGAGGCCTCGACTGCCAACCCACCGCAGGGGGCGATCGTTTCTTCTTTTGCGCCGCATCTCTCTGCAGGCGACGATGGTTCTCGGTCTCTGTTGCGGCATGGTGATGATGTTGAGCCATGAGGCCTGGCCCAAGCCTGACCGTGCGCCGCGTCCGGAGCCGGAACTAAAAATCGTTGATCTCAAAATTGATCCCCTTCCATTTGAACCAGGAAACGGCCCCTTGCAATTTCTGGTCACTGTTCAACTGCCCAAGGAACTGGATGGTGCGACCATTCTTGAAGTCACATCCTTGATCACCTCGCCGTCCAAAACGTCGCTGCGTTTTCTGACTCACCGCCAGCCTGTTGAGGTTCTGCCGCCTGGCGAAGAGGTCACGGCTCGGCCTACTCTCTCGGTTGAGCTCTTCTGGGATGGGCAGGACCATCGGAAACAACAGGCCGCAGCGGGCATCTATTCTTACGAAGTCCGGACAAAATTGCTGGCCGATAGCGAAAAGGGACCGCGCACGATCATGGTAGCATGGCCCAAGCGAGGGACGTTGGAAGTGAAATAGCCGGTGGTTGCGATGGATGCCAATGGATCCTTGATGACGAACGGAGAATCAGGCTTCCGCCGTTTTGGGGGTGGTTATCCCCATCATGTTAATCCGGTGAGCGAGGCAACCAGCTCCAAAGCCGTTGTTAATGTTCATCACCCCGACGCCCGCCGCGCAGGAATTCAGCATGGTGAGGAGCGCTGAGAGCCCGCCGAAACTGGCTCCGTAGCCCTGGCTGGTGGGGACCGCGATCACGGGACATTGGACGAGGCCCCCCACCACGCTCGGCAGGACACCGTCCATGCCTGCGACCACGATGATCACTCTGGCATCGAAGAGCTGGTCTGTGTGGCCTAAGAGTCGATGAAGTCCCGCTACCCCGACATCATACAGTCGTTCGACTTTGCTCCCCATGACTTCCGCCGTAACGCGAGCTTCCTCCGCGACGGGAATGTCAGCGGTGCCGGCGCTGATCACCAGGACCTGGCCCCGTCTCGTCCACGGCCGTGGCGGGATGGCGACGACGCGAGCCTCGGCGTAGAATCGCGCACGGGGCGCCAATCGCCGAATCGCGCGGGCAATGGCGGGAGTGGCCTTGGTGGCAAGAAAGGGACCGCCATGCCGAAGGAGGGAATGGGCGATAGCCCTGATGTGGGCGATCGACTTACCCTCGCATAAAATCACTTCGGGGAATCCTTGGCGTAGCGAACGATGGTGATCGGGGGAGGCGAACCCCAAGTCCTCAAACGGCAGGGATCGTAATTGCCGGAAGGCGGCCTCGATGCTAAGGCGCCCTTGGCGAACTTGGCGAAGCAGTCGCGCGATCCGTTCTGATCTCATAGGGGCGATTTCTCCATCTTGGCGTCACGCTCCATCAGGTCACTCACGGCTTTGCGGCAGGACTTGCCGCCAAACAAGACCGCGTTGGTCTCTTGTGTAATGGGCATGTCCACTCCATATCGTTGGGCCAGTTGCCACGCCGCCCGCGCTGTTCTGATCCCCTCCGCCACCGTATGCATGGTACCGAGAATCGTCTCCAGCGACTCGCCCTTCCCAATACGCATCCCGACCGTATGGTTCCGGCTCAGTGTGCCGGTACAGGTCAGCACGAGATCCCCCACGCCGGAGAGGCCGTAGAAGGTACGGGGATCAGCTCCCATGGCCGAGCCTAGGCGAACAATCTCGGCCAGTCCCCTCGTAATGAGCGCCGCGCGTGCGTTGAGGCCAAGCTCAAGGCCATCCACGATGCCGGCTGCCAAAGCGATAACGTTCTTGAGGGCTCCGCCCAACTGGACACCGATCACATCGAAATCGGCATAGACCCGGAAGGTTGGCGTCATCAGGATCTGCTGAAATCGTCGAACCAGCTGATCGTCCGAACCGGCCAGACACACGGCCGTCGGGCACCCCGAGCTCAACTCCTCGGCAAAACTGGGCCCGGAGAGGACCATTATGGATCGATGGAGCGAAGGGGCAAGGACCTCTTCCATCACGTGGGTCATGAGAGAGGCGGTGCCTTCTTCAATCCCCTTGGTGGCGTTGATGATAGGAACCGGTTTGGAAAGATAAGGGGCGAGCTGTTGAAGAACCAAGCGCGCGACATGAGAGGGGGTCACGAACAGCAATGCCTCGCAATTTTCCACGGCCTCGGCGAGGGAAGATGTGGCGGTAAGAGAGAGGGGAAGCGAGATGCCCTTGAGAAAAACGGGATTTTCATGGAGGGTATTGATCGCGTGCGCCACCTCGGGCTCATAGGCCCACAGGCGAACGGTCAATCCCTTTTCGGCCAACAACTTGGCGAGCGCCGTTCCCCATGCCCCTGCGCCGATGACGGCTATGTTAGTCAGTGGCTGCATGGTAGAGATGCATGGGTCGATAGGTGGCGACGAACGGCGGAAGGTCACGAAGGTGGAGAATAGGCCATCGCTCGAAGTCGATGGATTATAGGAAGCGCGTCTTTCCCCTGTCAATCAACGGGCAACCGTCCCTGGCGGATCGTGGCGGGATCGGTGTAGCCTTTGCTTTTGAACGCGCAACGTGGTCAGGTGTCCAGTGGAGGATGGTGAACGATGCAGAGGTGTCCTACCTGTCGATTGGTTCAGCCGGAGATCAATCGATTTTGCACGGCTTGCGGAAGCAGGCTGGGAGAAGAACTTCGCTTAGAACGTGACTCGGAGCTCCGTTCCCACGAACGGGGGCAGTTGAACATCCAGGTGTTATACGGAATGGTTGTGATGCTGGTGCTGGCTCTCTTATTTCCACCGTGGGAGACGCCCCCGGACCAGCCGCCGGAATTCCTGGGCCTGCACTTCGTCCTTTCTCCTCCTACGCCGGATGCAGTGGTGAGTCGGATGTTGCTCACGATCGAATTGGTCACGATCGCCATGGCCGGTCTCTACGCATCCTTTCTCTTTCGAATAAAATAAAAGAAGCGGCGGGCTTGGCCCACGCACGGACAGGTTGGACGGATGGCTCCGTCAGAGGCGACAGACCTTCCAGCCTTGCCGCGGCCCCCTCACTCCTCCAACCGCAGGGTCAAACACTTGGCCGAGCCACCTGATTTCATAAATTCATCCAGCCACACGGCGTGGGGTTGGTACCCGTGCTCCCGGAGCATCTGCTCGGTCGTTGGGCAGCCGGCCGGAAGCACGACATGGTTGCCGACGCAGACCGCATTGCAAGCGAATCGCAGGGCGTCGTGCTCGGGGACCACGAGTCGCTTGGTTGGGGGGATTCGCTCGGCAATGGCGGTCTGGCCATAGTGATCGAACGCGGGTGGAAAATATAAGAGATCACCTCCGCTTAATGGACAGAAGCAGGTATCCAGATGATAGAAACGGCGGTCCACCAATTCGAGCGGAAGAATCTCACGATGAAACCATTCGCTCAAGATTGGAAATGCGCGGACATCGGACCGTTGACGATAGCCGCCGAACCAGCAATCGGGAAATCCCAACAGGTCGCCGGCTCCTTCAAAGAAGAGGCCTGGTTCCAACGTCAAGATTTCATACCCATGGTCGCGAAACCAGTTCTCGAAATAAGCCTCTTCCCGTTGTCGCTCGGGATAGCGAAAGCGGCTGACAACCGCTTGGCGGCCAACCACGATGCCCGCATTGGCTGTAAAGACTAAATCGGGGAGACCGGGGACCGGTGTCATCCGTTCGAGCGTCACCCCGATGTCCCGTTCGAAGACCGCCATCAAGTTATTCCATTGGAGGATCGCCCGTTCATGATCCACCTGATTGTTGAGTCGCATCCAGGGGTTGATTTCATATTCAATCCCAAAAAAGTCCGGTGGACAGACAAGGAGGCGGGTCATGCCGGTCTTCCCAACCGTCTGGCGAGTTCATTGAGAAACGACGCGGCGTCCATCACGAGGCCGACGGCTTGAAAACTCCCACGATCCGCGAGTTTGGTCGGCACGGAGGGATTGATGTCCACGCAGACCGTGGGGATCGTGGCCGGTAGCAGGTTGCCCGTGGCGACGGCGTGCAATGTGGAGGCCACCAGCAGTGCCAGTTTCACCCCACTAATTGCGGCGCGCATGGCCCGTTGCGCTTGAATGGAATCGGTGATGACGCCGGGCAGGGGGCCATCGTCGCGGATGGTGCCGGCCATCACGACTGGGACGTGCTTCCGAATGCAGGCGGCCATGATACCGTTTTTTACGATGCCAGAGGCCACAGCTCGTTCGATGCTGCCGATCGCGCGAATCCGGTTGATGGTCCGCAAGTGATGCTCATGGCCGTGGGGAATCGTGCGTCCGGCGGTCAGTCCATAGCCCAAGGATGTGCCGTACAGGTCTGCTTCCATATCGTGGGCGGCCAGGGCATTGCCGCAAAACAACACATGAATAAATTCTTCCTCGATCAGCCAGGCCAAGGCGTCCCGTCCACCGGCATGGATGATGGCCGGCCCTCCCGCCAGCAAGACTCGACAGGCGGCGCCCTCCTGTCTGTGCTGTTCACGAAGGCGGCGCATTCTGGACGCGATATCGGCGATGACGTGGCCGTGTGGCCGTTCGGCCGACACGTGGGATTCCATGAAACCGAAGACGTCACGCTCGCGGGGACGGGCCAAGGGAATCACCCGCACCCCCTCTCGGCCGGTCACGACGAGTTCTCCTTGCCGTACTTCACCCATGGGAACGGCTTGGGCAGTCTCCCGCCGTCGGTCCACCACAATGCCGACGTCCATCTCAATGTGCTCGACGTCGATCCATCGGCCGTTGAGTCTGATTTGAGTCGGCAAATGGGTGGTGGCGTAGAAATTCTCAGGGAAAATGCCGTCGGCTGGAGCGGCTTCGAGTCGGCAGTCCGCCTCGCGCTCGACGGAGGCGCCGTGCGGCTGAATGGCCTTGAGGATATCATCCAACAGCGTTTGGGAAGGGGCCCGAACCGTGATACGGGCGCGAGAAGATGCCTCTCGCGTCTTGCCGATCTGAACATCCTCGAGGTCGAAATCTCCGCCCATCATGAGGATCAGGTCCAGTACCTTGGCGAGCAACAACGAGTCGATGATGTGGCCGTTCAAGACGACGGTTTCTTGATGAATATTCATAGGTTCTCCAAAGGGGAGACGAGTGTTGCTGATTCTATCACTTCTCTTCCAGGAGGAAAGGATCGGCAGGAGAACAAGACTGATCAGTTTTCATCAGTTCTCTCAGCACATTGGTGGCGTATGCGCCGGGAGGAAGGGTAAAGGCCAGAGTTAGGGTTGATCCGTCGAGCGACCACTCGAGGTCCCTGAGGGGCACCCGCAAGGCCCGGCGCTCGCCACGGAATCCGCAAGCCTTGGCTGCTTGAATCAGCCGATCCTTCGTCATCCCCAGTTCCGCGGCGGTGGCTTCCTCGATCCGTCCCGGCCCGCCGCCAGCCCATGAGACGCGTGAACCGAACAGGATCCCCGTTGGGCTGATCTCGAACCGGTTGGCTCGGGGTTGTTCCGCGTCCTCGTCTTCAACCAAGAAACAGCCGCCAGTCGAGGTCTTGATCGCCCAGTCGCCGGCAAAGACATGATCAAGCGAGTCGATCCGCTTGGCAAGAATGCGGTTAAACAGATGGGACTGAAAGGCGTGGAAGTACCACAGGCGTTTGGCGCGACTCATCGAGGCCCGTTTGGTTTGATCGGTCAGCAAAGTCGCGCCGATCCGATAATTGCTTCCGTCCCGTCCCTGCCGTTGGGGGCCGAAATAATTCGGCACGCCTCGGCGCTGAAGAATCTCGACAATGGCCGGGACTGTGTCCTTGGCATGGGCCGCCACGTCCCGAATCACCAAGCGAAACCGGTTTCCGGCATGGTGGCCGGGGCGCAGCCGATTCCGATGGTGTCCGAGGACCTCGAGGGAAAGAATCCGCTCGTTGGTCTTGAGACGAGCCACCTGTTCGGGCGTGACGAGATGGAGAGACAGCATCTGGGTCGTGATGGCCCGTGCGTCTTTGAGGCCGGCCATGCCGATGGCTTTGGCTTTCAGGCCCGTCGTATTCGAAATGAGCCTGATGAGATCGGGCGTGGACAGGAGCCGCTTGGTGACCTTGATGTAGAGATGCTCGCCGGTGCCACAGGGGAGATACAGTGGCAACTCTTCCACGCAAAAATCTTCCGGTACCACACGGATTTGCCCACCGATGCCGGGAATTGCACTCGTCAAGTAGGGGCCGATCATCTGGTCGTGTGAGAGGGGCTGTGTTCCTTTTCAGGGTCGAATTGTCGGGTGTTCAGTGCCTGGTTGTCGGAAAAGGACGCCATTCAGTCGTCAGAAGATCTATCGATCGAGCACCGACCACTGGCAACCGACAACTAGGATTTCTGCGGACTCACGTAGCGCAATTGGTCCAGCGCTTCCCGGCATCGACTCCGCACGGTTTGGTCCCAATCCTCTTTGGCAAGATATTCCAGCTTCGGCCTTGCTTCCACGGCCCGCAACCGTCCTAGACCCAGGGCCGCGCACGCGCGCACGTAGGCATGGTCGTCTTCCAGTGCCTGAAGGAGGAGGGGCATGACCGACTTGTCCCGTAGTAGGCCGAGATGACTGGCTGCCAAGCCTCGCCACCGATGGCGTTTGTCGCCTAGCCAGTGGCGCAGGATGTGTGCCCAGAGATCTCGTAGATCTGGCGCGATGGATTCGAGGCCATCAATCCGATAATTGTTGCATTCGATCAACTCAAAGGACAGGTCCAATTTTCTTTGCGGATCGGTTTCGTCGCGGAATGCGGCCAGCAAACGGTCCCGCTTGCGTCGCCGTGCGATCCGTCGGCGGATGTGCCGGATCGTGAGCAGGACCATCGCCCCGACGGCCGCCGCTCCTGCCGCGATGGGAACGGCGTGGTCGATCACCGTAATCTGAGTGTCGATCGGAAGCCGTTTCCATACCCAGACTGCGGCGACGATGAGTCCTAGAAGGACAAGAATGGCGATCACCTGAATGGGACTCCGCTCTGTCGGTTGTTGCTGTTGCATGGGAGGATCTTACGGACATCCCGAATGGTTGGTCAACGAGGTCAGCCGGAGTAAAGGCCGGCCAGGGCGGCCCAATGCCATGCAGTTTCTGCTAGCAAGTGACGACCCGTGTGGTCCCGCCATCTTGACGACGTATGGTCTTCTCACTATGCTCCGGCCGTGACATTGCCACAGCCCCACGACGATCCCTATTTGAAACTGGTTCGGCCGCTGGTGGAGGCCTATTTGGCGTTCTGGCGAACCAGTAGTCGGCACATCAAACAGTCTCTTCGATTGACGCCTTCTCAGTTTGACGTGATCGCCACCTTGGGCGATACGGACGGGATGACCTGTTCGGAATTGTCCCGCCAGACACTGGTGACCAAAGGCACCTTGACCGGCGTGTTGGATCGCTTGGCCGCGAAAGGGTTGATCAAGCGCGAGGCGATTCAAGGGGACCGGCGATTTACGAAAATTTCACTGACGGCCAAGGGCGATGCGTTATTTCGCAAAACGTTCAGCGCCCATACCGCGTTCATCCGTCCGTTTTTCGAGCGGGCTTTGACTCCGCAGGAGGTGGAGCAGGCGCGCTCGTTCCTTCTGCGAATCAGGGACAGTTTCAACCGAGACCGGTGAGGTTGCGGCCGGGATTCACCATGGGGCACAATGGTAAGCCTCCTGTCGTAATGGCGTGATGCCGGCCATTGCGGTGTCGGCTCTTCCGACCCCCTGTGGCGGATCGACAGCCTGATCAACAGCCTGTGGAGCACCCTGAGAGGCGATGACCCCTCCTTCACCTCTATCCACCACCTCCATACGACGTGTGATGGTGGGAACCGACCGTTCCAAAACGGCGGACCATGCCGTCCGGTGGGCCGCTGAGTTCGCAAATCGTTATGGAGCGGAGCTGTTTGTGGTGCAGGTTATCGTGCCGCAACATCCGACCGTCACGGAATTCGGCGCGGCCGAACAGACGAAGGCCGAAGCCGCCGGCGAGGAACTTACCCACATCGTGACGCAACTGGCCGGAGAACGGGGACGCGCCCTTGTCGTCATCGATTCCGATCCGGCGTTGACTATCGTCCGTACCGCCGAACGCGAAGCGATCGACGTGCTGGTGGTCGGGAATTCGGGCATGGCGGGACGAAAGGAGTTCTTGCTCGGGAACGTTCCGAACCGCATCAGTCACAATGCCCGTTGCACTGTCATCATTGTGAATACCCTTCAGGCCGTCGGTGAGCCAGGTCTCGAAGCCGCGCCGATCCCTCGGCCTTCCGCCGACGCCTCCTCCCCAGAACCTCGGCTAGGGGGGCGGGCCGTGCGCATTGCGACGGTGATGGCGAAGTACGGCGTCAAGGAACTCTTCAGCCGGCCCGATCAAGCGGACGTGTCCATTCGTCGTCAACAGGCGAAGCGTCTCCGCTCGGCGTTGGAGGAACTGGGCCCGACCTTCTCGAAGCTGGGACAGATCTTGTCGACTCGTCCGGATCTTCTGCCCGCCGAGTATATTGAAGAGCTGGCCTTGTTGCAGAGTCGCGTGCCTCCCATGCCGGAAAGTGAAGTCGTTCGGGTGGCGGAGCAGGAGCTGGGGGTGCCGTGGGAAGACGTGTTCGAGTCGATCGATCCCCGACCGCTCGCCGCCGGGACCATCGCGCAAGTCCATCGGGCGACCCTCGAAAACGGAGACCGAGTCGTCGTCAAGGTTCAGCGACCGACCGCTCGGGCCGACATTGAGCAGGATCTGGCCCTCCTCGAGATCTTTGCCCGCCAAGTCGGGCGACGTCCCGCTCTTCATCAGGTCGTGGATATCGAGGCGGTGTTCAAGCACCTCTCGACGTCGCTCCAGCGCGAGCTCGACTTTCGCCAGGAGATCGACAACATCCAACGGATGCGGACCGTGCTGGCGGACTATGACCGATTAGCGGTCCCCGCCGTCCATCAGGAGTTGTCCACCGCCCGTTTGTTGGTGATGGAGGAGATTCAAGGGATTCCGATCGCGCAGGCGCCGGAAGGCCGGGAACGGATCGAGGCGGCGCGCCAATTGTTGGAAGGTTTCTATAAACAGATCATCGTCGAGGGCTTCTTTCATGCCGATCCTCACCCGGGCAATCTCATGTGGTGGAAGGACCGCGTGTATTTGCTCGACTTCGGAATGGTCGGGGCGATCGACGCCGGGTTGCGCGAGCATCTCTTGTTGATGCTCATGGCGTTGTGGAAAGAGGACGCGGCGTTTCTGACCGACGTCACGCTGATGATGACGAGTTCGATCGACCGAAGCGATCTGGACGTTCCGCGGTTTCAGAGCGAGATCGGCGACGTGATGGCCAAGTACCGCAAGGCGGCGCTCGCCGAGATGCAGATCGGACCGCTGTTGCAGGAAATGAGCGCCATCGCGTTTCGACACGGGGTCCCGCTGCCGGCTTCGCTGACGCTCGCCGCCAAGGCGCTGGCGCAAGTCCAACTGGCGACGGCTCATCTTGATCCGAAACTCGATCCGTACGACGTCGCGGGCAAGTTTTTGATGCGCGTCATGATCACGCGCGCGGGGGTCGCCCTCGATCCCAAGTCGCT
>JANDJC010000019.1 GCA_024331045.1 Nitrospira sp. | reverse complement strand
TATCAGACCGATGTGATGAAGCCCCTTGCGGAATTGCCGGATCGGGTTGGTCGCATGAAACCGGGGGTGCCCAGTGACAAGCTTGTCGGCACCACGGTCGATTGGTATGGCGGGAAGAAATTTGTCATTACCAAGGATAAGACAGACTGGAAAGCCAATCCGGCTCTAGTGTCGATCAAGGACTGGGTGGAGATGCAGTTGCCGCCGCAGGGCAAACCTGGTCACAAGAATACGGAGAAGGAACAGACGCTGGCTTATGATGCCACGGTGGTGGATTGGGTGTGGAACGGAACCAAGGCGTTAAGTGAGCCGGAGACCACCTATGAATGGGTCAACTACAAGTCGCCGACGCCGGGTCAACGGGTCGAGATCCTGTTTGACCCACGCAGCGGCAAGGTGGCTTGGCCGTGGCTGAGGCCGCATCTGGGGCGTCGTGCGCCCTTCTCGCCCAGCCACAATGGTGCACCTTGGCTGGAGCCGATCCATCGCCGGGATGATGGAAGCAATTCCACCGAGCCGGCCAAACCGGGTGAGAATGGACCATGGAGTCTGTGTCCCGAGGGGGCGCCAGTGAAGGAGTTCAATATCCATGCGATTACGCTCCCCATCACCCTCAAGCGGGCGACGGCCAAGACGCCAGCCATTGTCGATCCGGACGGGTTGCTGTATGTCTTGCATGAAGAGGAAGAAGAAGTCAGAAAGAATCCTGCCAAGCAGATACCGTTAGTCATTCGAGGAAACGTGCAGGATTGCATTGATATCATCTATTCCAGCGAGTTGAAAGACGATCAGCGGCAGGGATTTTCCAGCAAAACGAACCTGCATCCGCACATGTTCCAGTTCGACACGCAGGCCTCCGATGGACCTATCATCGGATTCTCCTATGAGATGTCGCTGCGTCCGTTCACGATCCTGAAAGACGAACATCCCGGCAAGGGGATGCCGGTACCGATGAATACGACCATTGAAGCTGATGTGCCGAAAGGCGCCACCAGTATCAAGGTGAAAGACGCTTCTCGCTACCATGTCAAGACGGAGCTGGGCGTCGGGATGGATGAAGTAGGTCGGTTTGAAGCGGCGCGCATCAGCAAGATCGAAGGCAATACCATCACTTTCGAGCGTCCCCTGAAGTTTCATCATAAAAAAGGCGAAATTGTTTCGGTTGAGTGGATTCGCGAACGGTGGTACGTCGATGCTGACTTCGGCACGACCTTCTGGCACGACCACGTGTTTGGCTTGGACGGATGGGGGCACGGATTCTACGCCACCTTTATCGCCGAGCCGCCACGGTCCACGTATCATGATCCTGTGACGGGCAAGGAGATTCGGAGCGGGCCAATAGCCGACATCCATACGACCGAGCCGGTCTCCGCCCATATCTCTGGTTCGTTCCGCGAGATCGTGACGCAGGTGATGGATTCCAACCCACGGACGGCGGAATTGATCACTGCGGACAATCCGCAAGCCAAGGCGGGGGCGATCTCAGTGGATGGCACGCCGTCGGCGGTCTATCCGGCCAGGCTGAATAAGTCGCCGATGTGGTTCTTGAACGGCGGTGAAGCGACGACGGGAGGAGGCTACAACCTGCGGGTCGAGCCCCTCTCCGTCCGGTTGGCAAACAATCCTGATCCGTCGCAACTATTCAATAGTCGGATCCATGGTGATCCGGAGACTCCCATACTCCGAGCCTACCTAGGCGATCCCATCGTGGTCCGGTTGATCGAGGGGTCGGCGAACGAGGTCCATTCGTGGCATATCAGCGGCCACTGGTTCCCGATGGAGCGGTACAACAAGAACTCGATCCCGAGAAGTTCGCTCCATGTGGTGATCGGAGAACGGTATGATGCGGCGATTCCAGCGGCTGGCGGACCGCAACGGATGGCGGGCGACTACCTTTATTACAGTGGTCGTGCCTCGCACTTCGCGGAGGGGAGCTGGGGTATTCTCCGTGTGCTCGACAAGCCTGACGCCACCTTGAAGCCGTTGCCGGGTCGTGAAGAAATTCCGCAACCGGCAACTTCCGTGTGCCCCGCCGATGCGCCAGTGAAGACGTTTAATGTCACGGCCATCGACAAGGCCATCCGTTATAACAAGGGAGCGCCTGGTGTGATGGAAGTAGATTTGGAGCGGAAGATGGTGTTGGGCAACGAGAGCGGCAAGATGTATGTGCTGGAGGGTGAAAAAGCAAAGGTTGCCTCTGGCAGCATTGAGCCCAGTCCATTGACCCTCCACGTGAATGTTGGCGATTGCATCAAGGTCAATCTCAAGAACGAGATGGCCAAGGATCGCGCCGGCTTCCATGTGGACAATCTGGCGTACGATCCCAAGGATTCGATGGGGATCAACGCGGGATATAACCCCGGTGATCAGACGGTCGCGCCAGGACAGAGTCGCACCTACACATTCTATGCTCATCCTGAATTCGGAGAGAATGTGGCGCTGATTCAGGACTGGGGCAATGTGATCGAGAACCCCCGCAATGGCCTCTTTGGGGCGATCATCATCGGTCCGAAGGGATCACAGTATCGTGACCCGGTGACGGGAGAGGATCTGTCTCAAAAGAGTTCATGGCGAGCTGATGTGATTGTCGATCGGACCGTGCCGGGCAATGAAAACCGCCGGAATTACCGATCATTTGCACTCCTGTTCCAGGATGAGGACAATATCAGCGGGACAAGCTTCATGCCCTACATCCAAAAGGTGGCGGGCGTGACGGCGGTGAATTATCGATCAGAGCCGACAGACTACCGGACTGAAAAAGGCTGTGCCTATAGCGAGGTGTTTGCCTGTGTCAAGGCTGGCGATCAGCCGGTGACACCGACCCTGGTGGCGCACGTGGGAGATCCGGTCGTAATCCATGTGCTGGGCGCATTCAGTGAGCAAGTCCAACTGTTCAGCGTTGCTGGCCATGAGTGGAAGCACGAACCCTACATGAGTGGGGCGGATCTTGTGAGCACCATGGAGTTCGGAGGATCGGAGGTGTTTAATGCCTGGTTGCATGGAGGGGCTGGGGGACCGAATGGCATTCCCGGTGACTATCTCTGGCTCAACCAGCGGCCCGGTTATTTGGACGCTGGACAGTGGGGACTGTTCAAGGTTCTGGAACGGGATAACCGTGCGATCCTGCCATTGGACGGACAAGCTCCGGCAGTGCATCGAGCGGAGGGAGACAATCCATCTCTCTCCATTCCGGTGTCGTTAAAAGCAGAGTAAACGCTCGGTTCATAAATAAAGGCGGCGGGGAACCTCGTACTCCTGTCACGAGGTTCCCCGTTCGTCTGTCTAAGGCAGAAAAGAGAGCTCTCCTGCACTGGCACGGCTTCTTCCACCGCGTTGAGAGTGGACTTGCGCCCGTCAGCAAGGATAGAGTAAAAAAATACCAACGTGTTATGTGGCGTCCCTGGATTTTGATAGGTTTCCTGGTGGCTATTGCCGTGGGTGAGCGGCAGGAGGCAGCGGCGCTTGATTTTTCCGCAGATCGGATCGTCAAAAACGGCTCTTCTGTAGTCACAGCCCATGTGAATGCCAAGGCCGACCGCTGGCGGTTTGAGTTCACTCATCCGCAGGGGGGAGCGAGCGTCATTATTGTAAGGGTGGATCGCCAAAGCTCATGGCTTATCTTCTCAAAGCACCGGCAATATCTCGAAGTGCCCATCGCCAGCGACCATAAACTGGTGGTCAGCGAAACCATGGAGGGGGAAATCTCTCGCGAATTGGTGGGAGATGAGATGTTACAAGGCTATCCCACGGAACTCTTCGAGGTAACTGTCAATGAAGGGGGAACGATGCGGCAGTATTATCGATGGGTCACCAAGGCGCATCGGTTTCCTCTCAAGACGGTGAGCAAGCAGGGGCAGTGGTCTGAGGAATTCCGCAGGGTGGTGTTTACTGAACAATCTCCCTATTTGTTCGAGTTGCCCCACCGACTTGATCCGGCTGTTACACCGGAGTCCATGTTGACGCCACCTCAATATTAATAAATAAACGGCAATTAACCGGCTTTGTGTGGAGGGCAGGGTGGCAGCGAACCAGTTAATAAGAGGGGCCGCGCCTCTCGTCGCTTGCAGTGTAATGGTTGGGCTTCTTCTGCTTGATAGCAGGCATGGGTGGACCTATGAATCGCGAGCCGTGACTGACGGGGCCGTGGTGCGGGGTGTTGTCACATTTCGAGGGACGGTTCCTCCACCGAAAGAGTTTGAGTTGCGCCGATATCCTGATCAGGTGTTTTGCGGCGCCCTGTCGGATGGCAATGGACGGCGGTTCCTGCGCGAGGTCACAGTCGGGCCGGGAGGAGGGCTTAAAGACGTAGTGGTAGTGATTGAGGGGGTTCAAAGTGGCAAACCGTTCACCTTTACGGATGCCAAGGTGGAAGCGGTTATCTGTCAGTTCTTGCCATTTGTCACGGTGGTCAGCGATAAGCGGCAATTGACGGTGATGAATAGAGATCCTGTGTCGCATGACATTCAAGGATATGCCTACGATCATTCGGGAGTTGATATTGTTTTGCATCGCCCGTCGCTGACGGCGACCGGAACGACGGATGTCGTGAACCTTGTCAAGGGGAGGAAGATCTTTACGATGCAATGCGGCATGCATCCATACATGCAGAATTGGGGCTATGCCATCGACAATCCTTATTATGCTGTGACGGGCGAAAACGGTACATTCATGATTGATGACCTGCCGGCGGGGACCTATCGAGTAAAAGCGTGGCATCCAGTGTTGGGCTCTCACGAGCAGGACGTGGCCGTCGAACCAAAGGGGACAGCCACGATCGACTTCGTGTTCGAGGCAAGATGATCCCCCCTGCGAGCAGAAACGGACGCTCGTCCCAAGGCATTCTGGCCCTAATAATGCTGGTCACGTTATCGGCGTTATCGGGTGGGGTGATGATACAGCCGCCGCCCGGCGAGGCAGCGTCCATTAAGGAGATTCAAGAGCAGGGACGAGCCATGGTGAGGGATGCCGAGGAGATGGTGATGCATGGTGGCATGGGAGATGGAAGGGCCATTGTGCACCATTGTGCGGAGGTCGCCAGGCAAGCTCAGGCCATTCTCAAGATGCTGCCCGCTGGAAATAGTCGCGGGAAAGAGGCTACTCCCCATTTGGAGGAAGCCATCAAACAGTGCAAACGGGTTGAAGAAATGGGAGAGAAGGTGGATCCGGGAGCTACACTGAATCCCGCGATCAAGGCTCGCGCTGCGGCACGGGAGGCTATGAAACACCTTGCCGCTATGAAGGAAGAAGGTACCTGAGGTTCGGGCAGGACATGCTTGGATACAAGCTGGGTGGGCTGACGAGACCAAGAGGAGAGGGGGAAACTTTGCTTAAGTGTGGGGGTTGGTGTTCTGCACTTTCCCCCGTCTCTTGTCGCGATGAGGGTGGCTTCTTCTGCCCACCGATTTCTTAATTTCTTCTTTGTGCGCGTATTTCCCCTGGGTAGCATCGTTCGCATTCGGGGCTCCCTCTGGATCGACCCCGTGGATTTATTAAAAGCGTGCAATTCTTCCGGCAGGCCATAACGTGAGGAAGTGGCAAGGGGTCCACATTTGCTATTGGGGGTAGTAAAATAAAACTCGATGACCCCATGTGCTAGCTAAGCGGGCAACAAAGACAGTGGATGTAATAAACAAGTGGGGCTGAGAGGCGGTTTGATCACTTGAAAAAAAATTGGAGAATCACTATAAATAATTGGCTGACAAGTGGGAGTAGCTACTTCCGCCTCATAGTGAGATAATTCCTCGCCGATTTCGAGAAATAGCACCTGGATGGCCGTGGTCCAGCACAATCTTCTACATTCACGTGTCTCTCCTTCATCTTCTTCTCTCTGGCGGAGAACAGTCTTCGGTGCGAAAAATTTGTGCTCTAATCAACGAGGAGGCCAGATGTTATGACTGCTTCAATCAACAGGATGTGGTCGGGAATCCTTAGCCTTGCAACCTTCCTGACATTAGTGGGAGTGCCACCGTCCGGCGCCATCATGTCGTCGCATGAGAATCACGCCGGGCACGAATCCAAAGTGGGAGCCCTCCAGCCTGTTCACCGGCAGGCAGGCCCAACGCTACAGGACAAAATGTCGAGAGCGATCGATCAGATCGAGCGAGAAGTCCAGACGAAAGGGCCATTCAGAGGGGCCAGTGCCCATGCGATGCAGCAGGGTGTTCTGCTGGTAGCGGAAGATCAAGACAAAGTAAAGGTCACGCAAGGGGGGAGGTGTCCGGCCCATGCCCCCGTGCGCGCCTATGACATCACGGCGATCAACGTTGAGATCACTGTGAATCGGTTTGGAGACTTTTATCCTGGCTACATGTATGTTTTGACGGAGAATGTCGCTGGGGTTCGAGAGGAAGAGGCCAAGAATCGAGCCGCACGTGAAAGCGATGATCCAACCTTCTCTCAAGGGGCCGTTTCGACCGGCTTGCAGGGCGACCTCATTCAACCCCTCGTGATCAGAGCCAATCAGGGTGACTGTCTGCGGATTACCCTTCGTAACGAGATCGATGGTGAACCGACCAACATGATCATCAATGGGTCGCAGATGTTGGTGGCCGCGACCGGCAAGCCGGCGACGGCCAACAACCCGGACGCGCTTGTCGCTCCGGGCAAGGTCGGGGAATTTGAATGGTATATCCCGGTCGATCTGCAAGAAGGTGGTCGTGCCTTCCATAGCCATGCCACGAGGGATCAATATTCTCTGGGCATGCTTGGCGCGCTCATCGTAGAGCCACGGGGGTCGCGCTACCTGAGCCCCTTCACCGGTGAGGAGATGAAGAGCGGCTGGGAAGCGATGATCGATGTGGAGCGTGGGTCGGATTTTAGGGAATTTGTGATTTTTTACCATGAAGCCGGTGACGAAACCTTCCGGCTGCTGAACCGCAAGGGCGACATGCTTCCGCAGCGGGATGCCCATACCGATACCTATCGTCCTGCTGCTCGATTGCTGAACTACCGGAGCGAACCGCATGGAGAGAGACTGGAACTCCAGGCTCACTTGATTGGATTTGCCGACGAGTCTCAGGGGTACGGTTCTTACACTTTCGGAGACCCAGCCACCACGATTCCTCGCTCTTATCTGGGGGATCCGGCTAAGTTCCGGATGGTCGGGGGGTCCGAGATTGTGCATTCCCACCATCTCCATGGGGGGTCGATCCGATGGTCAAGACAGCCCGAGACAAGCAGGCTGGACCCAACGTTGACCAAGAATGGGCCAGTGAAATTCCCGCTCATCAACGATACCTCCGATCGAATTGATGTGCAGTCGATTGGTCCGTCGGAGATTTACGATGAGGTGATCGAAGGAGGTTCGGGTGGATTACAGGCGCTGGCTGGCGAATTTGTGTTCCACTGCCATATCCCGCAACATTATGTGACGGGCATGTGGGGCTTCTGGCGTGTGTACAACACATTGCAGGCGCCGGGTTTCCAGACTGACGTGATGAAGCCGCTGGTTGAGCTTCCCGACCGGAAAGGGAAGATGAAGCCGGCTGTCACATCCGATAAGCTCGTGGGGACCATCGTCGACTGGTATGGAGGGAAGAAGTACGAGATCACTAAGGACAAGACGGATTGGAAGGCCAATCCGGTGAAGGTCTCCATCAAGGACTGGGTCGAATACATGCTCCCGCCGCAGGGGCTGCCAGGGAAGACGACTGATCAGGTGAAGCAAGCCCAAGCTCATGATGCCACCGTTGTTGACTGGAAGTGGGAGGGAGATCTTGCACTCAACGAGCCAGAGACGCCGCATCAGTGGGCCAATTATGTCTCGCCAGCTCCGTTGAAGCGTCCGCCGATTCTTTTTGATCCTCAGACGGGCAAGTTGGCCTTCCCGTGGTTACGCCCGCATTTGGGGAAGCGTCCTCCTTTTGCACCAAATCATGGAGGGGCTCCGTGGCTGGAGCCGTTCCACGTGCGGGAAGACGGAACCAAGAGCACGGAACCGGCTAGACCAGGGGAACAAGGGCCTTGGAGTCTGTGTCCTGAGAATGCACCAAGAAAATTCTTTACGATCCATTCGATTACGCTGCCGATTACCTTGAAGAAAGCGACGGCCAAAACGCCGGCCATCGTTGATCCTATCGGCATGATCTATGTGTTGCATGAAGAAGAGGAAGAGGTCAGAAAGAACCCTGACAAGCAGGTACCGCTAGTCATCCGTGCTAACGTGTATGACTGTGTGGACGTGATCTTTAAAAACGAAATACCGGATGATGCACGGACAGGGTGGGCTAATAAAATTAACCTCCACCCGCATTTCTTCCAGTTCGACACCAGTGCGTCCGACGGACCGACCATCGGGTTCTCCTATGACATGTCGCTACGTGCCTTCACGATGTTGAAAGACCCCGCGCCGAACGAGGGTATGCCTCTCCCGGCCAATACCGTCTTGACGGCGGACGTCAAGGCCGGTGCCTCAAGCATCACGGTGGCCGACCCGTCGAAGTTCCACGTGAACATTGAGTTGGGTGTGGGGATGGATGATCCGAAGTACTTCGAAGTGGCGCGAATCAAGAGTATCAATGGGAAGACCATTACCTTTGATCGACCGCTGAAGTATGGTCATAAGAAAAACGATATTGTGAGTGTGGAGTTTATTCGTGAGCGCTGGTATATCGACGCCGACCTTGGAACTGTGTACTGGCATGATCACGTGTTCGGAACAGACACATGGGGGCATGGGCTCTTTTCCGCCCTTATTACAGAGCCGCCCCGGTCCACTTACCATGATCCAGTGACAGGCAAGGAAATCAGGAGCGGCCCCATCGCGGATATTCACACGCTGGAGCCGGTATCGGCACACATTCGCGGAAGTTTCCGCGAGGTGATGATGCACATTATGGACAGCAATGCCAGAACGGCAGAGCTGATCACGACGGACAACCCCCAGGCGAAAGTTGGTGCGGTGACGGTGGACGGCCCTCCGTCTCATCAATTCCCGCCACGGATCAACAAATCGCCTATGTGGTTCTTGAACGGAGGGGAAGCGACGACGGGCAGCGGGTACAGCATGCGAGTCGAACCGCTGAGTGTGAGGCTAGCTAATGACCCGGATCCGTCAAAGTTGTTTGTGTCTAGGATTCATGGAGACCCAGCGACACCACTGCTGCGAGCCTATCTTGGCGATCCAATTGTCGTACGAGCGCTGGTTGGGTCGGCCAACGAGGTCCATACTTGGCACGTCACAGGTCACTGGTTCCCGATGGAGCGATATGCCACCAATGCCATGCCGCGAAGCACGATTCACTTGGTGATTGGCGAACGGTATGACCCGGCCATTCCGGCCGCCGGTGGTCCTCAGAGAATGGCGGGGGACTATCTCTACTATAGTGGGAGAGCGTCTCACTTCTCAGAAGGAAGTTGGGGGATCATTCGTGTCTACGACGAGTTGCAGAAAGATCTGAAGCCACTGCCAGGTCGCGAGGAAATCCAGAAATCCGCTCCCTCAGTTTGTCCGGCTGATGCGCCGGTGAAGTCCTTCAACGTGGTGGCCATCGATCAGCCGATCAGGTACCACGATGGAGCACCCGGCGTCATGGAGGTCGATCTTGAGCGCAAGATGGTCTTCGGCAACGAGCTGGGCAAGATGTATGTGCTGGAGGGCGACCGCGGGAAGGTCAAGGCGGGCGAATTAAAACCGAGCCCGTTGACACTCCACGTGAACGTTGGTGACTGTGTCAAGATTCATCTGAAGAATGAAATGGCGAAGGATCGGGCCGGATTCCATGTTGACATGATGGCGTTTGATCCGAAGGACTCATTCGGAGCCAACGTGGGCAACAATCCCGGTGATCAGACAATCGGGCCAGGTGAGAGCCGAACCTATACGTATTATGCTCATCCGGAGTACGGAGAGGTTGCGGCCTTGATTCAAGATTGGGGTAACGTAATCGAAAACCCCCGAAACGGCCTCTTCGGCGCCATCATCGTCGGTCCTAAAGGGTCTCAATACCGAGATCCTGTGACAGGAGAGGACATCTCGCTCAAGAGTAGTTGGCGAGCTGATGTCCTCGTGGACCGCACGATTCCTGGAAATGAGCACAGAAAGAACTATCGTGATTTCGCCCTGATGTTCCAGGATGAAGACAACATTGTGGGAGTCAGCTTCATGCCCTACATTCAGCAGGTAGCCGGCATCACGGCTGTCAATTATCGGTCAGAGCCAGCTGCCTGGAGAATTGAAAAGGGGTGCGATGTCCCAGAGGTCTTTAGTTGCGTGAAGGCAGGAGAGGTGCCATCCACACCTCTCTTGCAGGCTCACGTGGGGGATCCAGTTGCCATTCACGTGCTGGGAGCGTTCAGTGAACAGGTTCAGCTCTTTACGATCGACGGCCACGAGTGGCCACATGAACCGTACATGAAGGGAGCTGACCAGGTCAGCACAATGGAGTTTGGCGGCTCGGAGGTGATCAATGCCTATCTGACCGGTGGAGCCGGCGGGCCGAACAAGATCGCTGGTGATTACATTTGGAAAAACCAGAGGCCAGCGTATGCCAACGCTGGACAATGGGGACTTTTCCGAGTGTTACCGGTTGACGACCGGAGAATTCTTCCGCTCACGCCACAGCTTCCTCCGACAAAACGGGTGGAACAGCAGATGGATGAGCCGAAGGTCACGCCAACATCATTGGGCAGCGAATAACCGGTGGGGGTGAGCTCAGGATTGATCCTGAGTTCGCCTCTGGGGCAAGAAAGGCCGTTCCTTACAAAACACTGGGGGGCGCAAGCCCCCCAGTCTGCTTTCCCCATCACGACGCAATCGAGAGGGGGGAATTTTTCATTCCTATGACAAGACAATGGCTGATGATGCTTGGGGGAACAATCATGATCATTGCCTTGACAGGTGGGCAGGGTCCCGCTGCCGAGGAGGGTGGTCATGCTGAAACGGTTCCCTCAGTGAGCAGGATCGAAGTTGTCCTCGCCAAAGAATATCAAGACAGAGAGAAGGAAATTAAAGCAGAATTTGCACAGGCTGGCTTGACGAACGTCCATATTCAATTCGCCAGGTTGGGGCACCCTCCTAAAAATATCGGACTGGGCCGCGATGTGCCGGCTGACAAGGCACGGGAAGCCATCCGTCTTGCGATCAAATACAATGATGGTATTGACATCCTGTTGCCGGAGCGGTTGTTCCCTCCGCGCTTCATCACGATTGCATCATCCAATTTTGATGACACGGTTGAGTATCCAATTACCGCCTCTGAACTAGCCAAGCTGCAGGACCCTACCCTTACGACGGAATCGTTCCATCGGCTGTACCGAGAGCTGACATCGGCGCCGCTTGAAATCAAGGGACGGCACCTGCGTCCCTACTGAAGAGATCCTCACTGCGGAAGGCGTACAACCAGCAGAAGAAAACGGGAAGTTGAGGATGCGAGATGGCATCCATGGTAGCACGCCACCTTTCGGGTGTTAAGGAGACGGCACCAAGGGGCTGATGGCATCCTGGTCTCGACCGGGCTGATACGTCTCTAGCATGATCTTCACCTGGGACATCACCTTGTCTGCTGCTGCCCGGGGCACCTTGATCCTGATCCCACGCCCCTCGTTCCGGCCGAGCGTAAACACGTGGTGTTCAATGATCGGAACCTGCTTCTCATTGACATAGCTGAACGTCAATTTCTTCGCTGGCAAGCCGGCCAACGTTGTATCCTGATCCTTGCCCCACGTCAGCGCGATGGAGCGCTTTTTATACAGGTCAGTGATGATTCGCCGATGAGCCGCTGCAAATTCGTCAAGCGTCTGCCGGCCGTCTTGGTTCCCTCCTTGCACAAGATTCAGATGTCCCGACAAGGCAACGAGGCTATCTTGAATCGGTGGATAGAGCGTCACGCCGGCTCCGTCGGGCATGGGATCACCCAGGCGCCACTCATCCGGGTAACGAACGGAGAAGCCATAGCGAGCATTGGTATACAGTTTCCATCCAGCCGGCACATTCAAAGACAGGCTCGGCTGAACACTTGTCCCTATCATGAGCAGCGTGGCTATCATGCATACCACTCTGCCGGTGAGTCGTTGCCGAACGTGATGCCCTCTGCGGGGCAGAACGGAGCGGGGGACGTTCATGTTGAACCTCAGGGCAGACAGGGACTCCATACACTACTCAATCGATTTGGCACAACGGAATCCAATCGTGGCGGTTCGCTGATCCGGCAATGCTCCGCTCCTGGTCGCTGTCCGCAACATCTCCGGTGCGCTTTTCCACGAACCTCCCCGCACAACCTTGTAACGGCCGTTTGGGGGACCGGTAGGATTGCGGCTGGGCATCGTTGCATAGTAGTCAATACCGAACCAGTCGGCGACCCACTCGGCGGCATTCCCTGCCATGTGATGGAGTCCGTAAGGGCTACGTCCTTCCTCTCCACTGTCTACTGCCCCCACAATGGGGATCTCATGGACATGATACTGGCCAAACTTGGCGAGAGGAGGGGAAGGAGGGACTGATCCCCATGGGAACACCAGGCCATGCTCACCACGGGCCGCCTTTTCCCATTCCGCTTCGGTGGGCAACCGCTTGCCAAGATCATGACAAAATTCTGAGGCGTCTCGCCATGTCACATACAATGCCGGCCACCTGCTCAACGTCTCCGGAGGGATCGCATGGACGGCGACCATATGTTCGATGAGCTTGCGTAATTCCTCTGGCAGAGGACGGCGTGTGTGCTCAAGCCACCGAAGAAATTCGCCCAGGCTCACCTCGTAACGGTCGATCAAAAATGAATTGAGCCAGATCCGGCGCTGGGGCTGTTCCGTATCGTCATACTGTGTCTCAAATCGAGATAATCCTCCTGCCCGGGGAGTTCCCATCAGAAACCATCCAGCCGGCACCGTTTCCATGGGAGAACTGCTTGCAAAACGAGCTATTTGCCAGGCCAGTTCTGATTCTGAAGCAGCGACGCCCTCCTGTAGGCCGGTCAACAAAATCCCTCCCAGGACACCAATGCCAACGGCGAGTACGGATAGCGGCCACAGACGCATGCTGTTGTCTCTACCGAGACGCGATCGGCTAGTCAAGGTTGTGGGGCCAGTGAAGCGGTAAAAGAAAAAGCCAAGCGGTCACACACAATTTTGAAGACAAATCGATTATTATAGCGGCGTGTATCAGACCTTGGTCTCGCTCCATCTCATCGCCGCCGTCGCGTGGATCGGCGGTATGCTCTTTTTGAGCTTGGTCCTGGCGCCACTGGTCAAGAGCCGAAAAGCCGCGCCCGAATTCATGGCGCTCTTCCGCTCAGCGGCGCTCAGGTTTCGCATCGTGGTTTGGGTTGCCATTGCCGTATTGCTCACCACCGGTCCCCTGCTGCTGGCAAGGCGAGGCATGGCTGTGACCAGCCCCGCATCATGGTCGTCACTCGCGACGCTCAAAATTTCCCTCGTCCTGCTACTTCTGGTTGTGACGGCGCTCCATGATGTGGTACTGGGGCCTCAGGTTAGTCAGGCATCGGCCATCCCACCCGCCTCACGGACAACCTGGCAACAGTGGGTGGTCGCAACGGCTCGTTGGCTCCCTCGGTTCTCGCTGCTCCTGTCGCTTGCCGTGATTGTTGTGGCAGTCATCCTCGCCCGGTCCTAGCTATTGAAGGGAAAAGAAAGAAATTTCTAGACCGTGGCCCCATTCCACGGAGAGCCTCATGACTCCGTTTATCAAGCCCACACTGGGCATCCTGATCTTGCTTTCATGACATGGCTGTTTCATGCTTCTAGCGAAACCGGCTCGTGTGGGCAGGGCCAGAGTGGCACAGCGCGATAACAACTGGAGTGTCTGTCTGAAGAGACAGGGGAGAACCAGGGGACGAGACGATCTGTGTGTCTAGCCGCAATCGTTCTCTAGGTTCTGACTCTGGAAGGTGGATCGTGGCTGGTTGGAATGGGACGAACAACACCGGGAAGTGACGGAAGGATAGAAATCCTTCTTGTCCCCTCCGAATGGGACCAGATGTAGCTGAAGTGAGACTCTTGCTGAAGTCGGTCGATGGTCTTCTGCACGGCTTTGCGGAGCCGAAACTTGACAGCCGATGTGGGCAAGCCGAGCAAGGGAAGCGGGCACGAAAAGGGGGTCGCAAATGGAGCCTCGCTCATGGCCAAGTGCCGCTGCCATTCAAACAACTTGGTCTGTCGACTGCCTAAGGATATGGAAGCCCTCGCTGATGCGATTATCGAAGGGGTCATCATCCAGCAAAGGAACGGGCATCTCTTCGACATGATGGCCCGCTGCACGGCATGTCGCGACATCTATCGGCTGAAAGAGGCAAGGAACGCAACCATCTCCGAGTGAGAAGTCAGCCAGTGTCGGGTTGGCATGAATCCTTCGTGGGAAAACTCCCTCAAAGGTCAAGGTGTTTCTTATTCGCTCCCCTTCATTCCCGATCCGGAGGGGAGATGATGGATCATACAATGAGGAGTCTTCAACGACCGAGTTCCACGTTCAACCAGGAGGGACATCATGGCGCGAGTGGTCATCATCGGTGCATCCATCGGCGGGCTCCCTGCCGCCTACGAAGCACGGGCATTGTTGAACAAGAAACATACGGTCACGGTCATTTCCAACGTAGACTTCTTTCATTTCGTCCCGTCCAATCCGTGGGTAGCGGTTGGGTGGCGAACGAGAAAAGACATCAGCTTTTCTCTTGGGCCGGTGCTGGCGAAACGAGGTATTGAATTCATCAATGCGGCGGCGGAGCGGATCGAGCCCCAGCAGAATCGGGTGATCACATCAAAAGGCGAGGTCCCTTACGATTATTTAATTATCGCTACCGGCCCCAAGTTGAACTTTGGCGCGGTGCCAGGTCTCGGCCCCAGTGGGTTTACTCAATCGGTGTGTACGGTTGACCATGCGGAACAGGCGTGGGGTGCCTACCAGAGTTTTCTTCAGGACCCTGGGCCCATCGTCGTGGGAGCGGCACAGGGCGCCTCGTGTTTCGGTCCCGCCTATGAGATGGCCTTTATCTTGGACGCTGATCTAAGAAAGAAGAAGCTCCGCAAAAAAGTCCCCATCTACTTCGTCACGCCGGAACCCTACATCGGTCATATGGGGCTGGCGGGGGTGGGGAAATCCCGCAGGTTGATGGAAGATGAGTTTGCCGAACATTCGATTACGTCCATTCCCAATGTCGCGATCAAAGAGGTGCGGCCGGGCAAGATGCTCTTGGAGGATGGCCAGGAAGTACCCTTCCGCTACTCCATGATGATTCCGCCCTTCGTTGGTGTGGATGCCGTGGCGAGCACGCCTGGGCTCTGTAACCCCAAAGGGTTTGTCAACATTGATGCCTATCAGGCGAATCCGACCTATCGGAACATCTATGCTGTCGGGGTCTGTGTGGCGATTCCGCCGGTAGAGCAGACGCCGGTTCCCACCGGTGCGCCCAAGACCGGCTACATGATCGAGTCGATGGTGTCCGCTGCCGTGCACAATATCAAGGCTGACATCGAAAACAGCAACAAAAGAGAAACAGCGACCTGGAATGCCGTCTGTCTGGCCGACATGGGAGATACGGGCATGGCGTTTGTTGCCTTGCCTCAGATGGCGCCGCGCAACGTCACCTGGGCCAAGAAAGGCAAATGGGTGCACCTGGCGAAAATCGCCCTTGAAAAGTATTTCCTGATGAAGATGAAAAAGGGTGTCAGCGAGCCATTCTTTGAGCGGGCCATCCTGAAGACGATGGGGATCGAGAAACTTGACCAGCCAGCTAAACAGAAAGGGTGAATCCTTTGGCTTCTGGGTGCCTCATATGGCCTGAATCCAAGAAAGGAGGCGCCGATGAAACTCCATGAATTGTTGCGATTGATTGCCGGTGTGTTTGTCCTGGTCGCCGTTGTTTTGGGTGCGATCGTTCATCCCTATTGGAATTATTTTGCCGCCTTCGTGGCGGTGAACCTCATTCAGTCCGCCTTCACTGGCTGGTGCCCCATGATGGTGCTGTTGAGGAAGCTGGGCGTTCAGGAATGAGCCAATGGCTGGAGATCAGCAGGGCAAGCGACGGTCGATGCTCAGCGAGAGTTGACATGAGCCAGTAGGGACGGGCCAGTGGGCCAAGCCGTCGAGAGGAATCCTGCCTCACAGGGGGCAGAGGATGGGCGTGGCATGGGCATGGCACTGGCATGGCATTGGAGGGGGGCGAAACGGTGGGTGACGCCCCCCCACCATGCCTCAGGTTAAGAAGCATCAGCTTAAAGAAGCACGAGAGGGTGAGAGAGCGCTAGAGACCATGTGCCGAGCAGGTAGTGTTGGACCCAGACGGGTGCAGGAAAGTGGAGAGGGGACATGAAACGAGCGGTCGTGCCAGTCTTGGCTAGCGTGCTCATCGCCGGATGCGGGGCGGGCGAGGAGTCGGCTCCCGTTCAGAGCTCACCCGAGCCGCGCAAGACCATTCGTGCGGAGGTCATCGAGGTCGCTCAGACCACGGTGCCGGTTCTTGTCGAAGTGACAGGCCAGGTTGCTGCTGTGTATCAGGCCACGCTCTCGAGCCGGGTTCAGGGTACGATTGAAAAACTGTTGGTGCGCGAAGGGATGGCAGTCTCGAAGGGCCAGCCCCTGATCCAGCTCGACAGTCGGGACTTGGAAGCGGAACTGGCGCGGGCTGTCGCTGAACTGGATAACGCCAAGGCACATCTTGACCGGATGACACAGCTCTATGAACGGGATGCCGTGTCCAAACAGGAAATGGAAAATGCCGCCCGTGCTTACAAAGTGGCTGAGGCCAATCGGAAGGCGATCGAAGCCCAGCTCAGCTATACGGTCGTCAGGGCGCCGTTTGACGGCGTGATCACCGAAAAACTCGTGGAGGCCGGGGAATTGGCTTCACCAGGACAGCCGTTGTTGCGAATGGAAAATTCGCGGCAGTTGCGGCTGGAGGCGACCGTTGCAGAGGGGGACATCAAAGCGCTGTCGCCAGGCGAAAAGATTGCCGTCGTCATCGATGCCCTGGGCGGGCGAGTGTTGACCGGGACCGTGGCGCGGATCCTTCCCGCCGGTGATCCGCAGACCCATACCTTTACCGTGAAAGTGGACCTGCCGCCGACGCCGGGCTTGAAAAGCGGCATGTTCGGGCGATTTCAACTAGAAAGGGGAACCCATCCCACCATCCTGTTGCCGGACACCGCCGTGGTTGAACGTGGTCAATTGGTGAGCGTGTTTGTCGTGGGGGCAGATGGCATTGCCAGACTCCGCTGGGTTAAGACCGGCCGGCGTTTTGACAGGCATGTAGAGATTCTCTCAGGTGTCAACGTTGGAGAATCGGTCCTGCGCGAGGCGGCTCTTGGAGTTGAGGGCGCGATCGTTGCTCCCCCCGAATCCAGCGGGAAGCCGGTGGCGTCGTTGCCTGCGCTATCATGGCGTGACGGTGCAAAGTCTTCCTGATGATGCATCGGTCTGGGGCGGAACAAGGGCGTGAACGAGGTCAGACGCAGGGGCATGGTGGCAAGACCGAGTGAAGGAACCGAGGGCATTCATGGCTGGTCATCCGACACGCTCCGATAATCTCCCCGCACGATACGGCCTGTCCGGCCGCATCGCAGCCCTCTTTATCACCAGCAAGTTGACTCCCCTCATCATGCTGGGGGCCTTGCTGCTCGGCCTGTTTGCTGTGGTGGCGACGCCACGAGAAGAAGAACCGCAGATTGTCGTGCCCATGGCTGACGTCTGGCTGCCTTTCCCCGGCGCCTCCGCCAAGATCGTCGAAGAGCAATTGACCAAGCCATTTGAGCGAAAGATTTCGGAGATCAAGGGAGTCGAATACGTCTATTCGATTTCTCGCCCGGGCGGCGCGCTGATCATTGTCCGATTCTATGTGGGCCAACCGCTCGAACAGAGTCTGGTTGATCTCTATGACAAATTAATGTCGAACCAAGACCTCCTACCACCCGGCGCGGAACCCTTTCTTGTCAAACCCAAAGACGTAAACGACGTGCCGATCGTCACCATTACGCTCTCAAGCCAACGATACGGCGCGTTCGAATTGTCGCGGTTGGCCGAAGAAGTGTTGGAGGAGATCAAGAAGGTCGGGGGGACGGCCGGAGGGTTCATTGTCGGCGGCACACCGCGCGAGCTACGGGTCCAGCTTGATCCCGCTCGGCTGAAAGCCTATGGCATCACCCCCCTCCAGATTGCGAGGATCATCCAGAGTGAGAATCGGGCCCTTCCGAGCGGGCGATTCGACAGCCGCAATCAGAGCTTCTTGGTAGAGACCGGCCAGTTCATCCGCTCGCGAGAGGATGTGGAAGGGTTGGTCGTTGGCGTTAATGAACGGAGACCGGTCTATTTGCGGCAGGTGGCGGAGGTGATCGACGGGCCGGCTGAAGCGACCAGTTACGTCTGGTTTGGACAAGGAGCTGCGGCGCACCGTGCTCTCCCCTCGGTGGCGGAGGGAACTCCGGCGGTTCTTCACGAAGGAGAACGCGAATCGATTGCCGACGAGGAGCCAGCGGTGACCGTCGCAATTGCCAAGCAGGGAGGAGTCAATGCGGTCACTGTCGCCGCGCAGGTGATTCGCAAAGTGGAGGACATGAAGGGGGTCCTCATTCCGGCGGATGTGCGTGTCACCGTCACGCGTGACTATGGAGAGACGGCTCAGGAAAAGGCCAACGAGCTGTTATGGCATCTGGCCGTTGCCGTGATTGCGGTGGTGGTGTTTCTTGGGATTGCCCTTGGACCACGCCCGGCTTTGGTGGTGTCGATCGCCATTCCCCTCACCCTGGCGTTGACGCTCTTTACCTCCATGTTGATCGGGTACACGATCAACCGGGTCACGCTCTTTGCGTTGATCTTCTCCATCGGAATCTTGGTCGATGACGCTATTGTGGTCGTCGAGAACACCTATCGGCACCTGATGCTCCGCCTTCGTCCACATGACGAGGCATCCATCTATGCCGTCGATGAAGTCGGCAACCCCACGATCCTCGCCACGTTCACCGTCATCGCCGCGCTCCTGCCGATGGCGTTTGTGTCGGGGCTCATGGGACCGTACATGAGACCGATTCCGATCAACGCATCCATTGCGATGTTTTTTTCTCTGCTCGTTGCCTTCGTCGTGATCCCCTGGTTCTGCCGCACCTGTTATCGTGAGGGGACGGTTGTCAAGGGGATGGATCACGAGGAGGGCGAAGCAGGCCTCATGGCCAGGATCTACCGACTGGCGCTGACGCCCCTATTGCAACGGCCTTTCTTAGCCTATTTGTTCTTGATCGTGGTGGCGCTTCTGTTAATGGGGTCCTGTCTTTTGTTTTACACGCGCCACGTCGCCGTCAAGATGTTGCCGTTCGACAATAAAAGCGAAATCCAGGTCGTGATCGACATGCCGGAAGGCACCACGTTGGAGGAGACGGCCCGGGTCGCCAAGGCGTTGTCATCCTATATCCGCACGGTGCCGGAGGTTCGGGATTATCAAGCCTATGTCGGGACTGCAAGTCCCTTCAATTTCAACGGCCTGGTGCGCCATTATTTTCTCCGATCCCAGCCGCATGAAGCGGACATTCAGATAAACCTGGTAGCCAAGGATCAACGGAAGGCTCAGAGCCATGAGATCGCGCAGCGGATCCGACCGCCGCTTCAAGGTATTGCCCGTCAGTACGGGGCAAACGTCAAGATCGTTGAAGTGCCGCCGGGGCCTCCCGTCCAGTCCGTGTTGGTGGCGGAAATCTACGGACCAGACTATGAGCGACAACGGGAAGTGGCCAAGGAGATTCGCGCCCTTTTCGAGGCCACGCCCGGCGTCATCGACGTGGATGATTCGGTTGAGGCTGACCAGGTGAAGTACGTCGTGACGGTCGATCGAGCCAAGGCGGCACTCGCTGGAATCTCAACGGAGGAGGTGACGCAGACCTTGCGCATGGCCTTAGAGGGGGCGGCGGTCGGATCCGTTCATATCTCGCAAGAAAAGCGGCCAGTGCCGATTAGGTTGCGCTTTCCCATTGAAGAGCGGACGGGGCTTGAGCATCTGGGCGAGATCGCGTTGCGAACCAAGGGGGGCGGGCTCGTGCAGTTGTCGGAGCTGCTCTCGGTCGAGCAGACGGTTCAAGAGAAATCGATTTACCATAAGAACCAGAAACCGGTGGTGTATGTCGTGGCTGACGTGGGAGGAGTAGGAGCGGAGAAAGCCGAGAGCCCAGTCTATGGAGTATTGGGCGTCGGAAAAAAACTGGAAGACTATCGACCGGCCGAAGGCTATCGGATCGAGCAATACTATGCCTCGCAACCCTGGTCGGAAGACAAGCTCTCGATGAAATGGGACGGCGAATGGCACATCACCTATGAAACGTTTCGCGACATGGGAGTTGCGTTCGCCGTGGCGATGTTGCTCATCTATTTGCTGATCGTGGGCCAGTTCCAATCGTTTCTTACGCCGTTGATCATCATGGCGCCGATCCCGCTCACGTTGATCGGCATCTTGCCGGGCCATTGGTTGATGGGATCGTATTTTACGGCCACGTCGATGATCGGTTTCATCGCGCTGGCCGGCATCATCGTCCGCAACTCAATTCTGCTGGTCGACTTCATCCAGCTTCAAGAACGGAGTGGCGTACCTCCGTTGGAGGCGGTGATCACGGCGGGCGTCATCAGGACCAGGCCGATTCTCTTGACGGCGGCGGCGTTGATGGTGGGTGCGTTTGTGATCATCCTTGATCCGATTTTCCAGGGCTTGGCGGTGTCGCTGCTGTTCGGCGTGGGGGCCTCCACGTTGCTCACGCTGATCGTGATCCCTGTGCTCTATTACCGTCTTGTAGGAGTGCGGCGCGCTGGCTGGCCTTCGACAGGCCAACTGTCGAGGGCAACCAGCGAGGCTATTGTTCAGCAGCCACATGAAGAGGGGGTAGGGGTGTGATCCATCGGTCGTGGCCTGCTAAGGCAGGTCTCACTGTTTTCTCCAACACGATTGCCCTAGAGGGGTACGGGTCTGCTCGTTCCTGGCAGAGACGAGGTTCTCATGGCCTGGCCAGAAACAGTGGAAAGGGGTCCCCCCCTGCCTGGCTTGTGGCATGGTTGTTGGAGAACGGAGAATGTCCATGATGTTCGTTCGAACCATTCTGCAACGGATCACCAGAAGCCTCCACCGGATTGGGGTGGCGGTTGCCGGCGTGATCGTGTGCGGCCTCGGCGCCTCGATCGGGGCGGTTGGCATGGCAGAGGAGTCCGTCGGCAACGTTCCTCCGGAACTCCGGTTGAGTTTGCGCGACGCCATTCAAGCGGCGGTTGACAACAACGTCAATGTTCGCCTGCTCAAAGAACGGATCGCGGCTGCGCAGGCCCAGGCCGATGCCAGTCTAGGAGCGTTGCTGCCCAATGTGTCCGGATATCTGAGCGGTCGAAGCCAGACGGTCAATCTCGCCGCGTTTGGCTTGCCCATGGATCGGTTCGCGCAGTTTGGATTCACTCGCAGCGTGACCGAGCCCTTTCAAGTGTATGATGCGAGGGGAACGCTTGTCCAAAATCTGTTCAGTCTCAGTCTTATTCAACGGTGGCGCGCCGCCAAGACGGGGATAGAGGTGGCCTCGCTGGAGGCGGAGGTGACCAAACGCGATGTGATGGCGACGGTCGGCTTGCTCTACATGGAAGTGTTGCGAGCCGACGAAGCCGTCAAAGCGAGGGAGGCAGACATCGCGCTCAGCCGACAATTGCTCAAACTGGCACAGGATCGCAAGGAGGCTGGTGTGGCCACCGGCTTGGATGTCACTCGACAAGAAGTCGAACTTGAACATCACAAACAACGGCTGCTCGTAGCGCGCAATGAGCTCGAAAGCGCGCGCCTCAACCTGCTGCGCGCCCTGGGCGTTTCCTTCGAGGTACGGTTGGTGTTGACTGATGAATTAAAACTCGTGCCCGTGGAGATTCAGCGTCCCGAAGAGGCATTGGCGGTAGCGCAGGAGCAACGGTTGGAGATCAAGGCTCAAGAGACACGACACAAACTGGCTTCGCTCAGTCTGAGTTCCATAGCGGGTGAACGGCTACCGACGCTCTCGCTAAATGGCGATTACGGCTGGATCGGCGTCAAACCGGAAGACGCAATGGCGACCCATTCGATTGGGTTGACGTTCTCGATTCCCATTTTTGACGGTGGCCAACGGGAAGCTCGCATTTCCGAAACTCGTAGCAGGGTCAGGCAAGAGATGATTCGCATGAAAGACGTGTCGGATCAAGTGACGTTGGAGGTCCGCAACGCGCTGTTGACGCTCGAATCTGCCCTCCAGCAGGTTGCCGTCGCTGAAAAAGGCATGGAACTAGCCAAGAAAGAATTGGCCTTCGCGCAAGACCGGTACGCGGCGGGCCTGGCGACCAGCATCGAGGTGACCAATGCCCAAACCTCTCTAGCGCGGGCGAGGGACAATCAGATCGAGGCACTCTTCCGGTTCAATGCCTCGCGCATTAATCTGGCTCGGGCAAAGGGGGAGATCGAGCATCTCTTCTAACACATCAGTCATCTTCTTCTTTTTACTATCACTGTTCCACTGTCGCCTCGGTCTTCGCGTGGGGAGCGCTCTGTGTTCGGCAAAGAGGACGTTCTGTCAGAGGATGATGAGGGAGAGGGAAACGCAGAAGCATGGGTGATCTGACATTGCGGTGGGATCGAGTCGGTCTTGCGGCGCTCGTGATGGGCCTGGTGGCGGTCGCCTATTGGGCAGCCGACCAGTGGGTACGCAATGACGGCTTGCCGGAAGGGCTGATACAGGTCAACGGGTATATCGAAGGGGATCACATTACGGTCTCAAGTAAATACGCCGGACGCGTCCGTGAAGTCTTGGTCCATGAAGGGGAGACGGTGGAGGCCACCCAGGTGTTGCTCCGGTTGGACGATAGTCAAGCGGCTGCCAGGGTAAGACAGGCAAAGTATTCCGCGGAAGCGTTGGATGCGCAAGTGGAGGCTGCGTATAATCAGCTTGCGGTGTTGAATCTCGAAATTCCCCTGGCGATTGAAGCGGCGGAAGCGCAAGTGGCCCGTGCCCAGGCGCTATGGGAACGGGCCATTGCGGTGGAGAAGGAAGCAAAAGAGGATGCAGAGCGATTCCGGCGCTTAGCCGAGAAAGACCAAGCGTCCCTTCAACAGCGAGACCAAGCGATCGCTCGGTGGGAGGTGGCGAGGAACGACGTGACGGTTGCCCTTTCCGGTCTGACTCAGGCGAAGAAGGAGCTGACGCAGGCTCAACTAGGGTGGGATCGTGTCAAGGCCAAGAAGCAAGAAGTGATCGCTCTGGAGCGGCAGCGAGATCACGCGTACGCCGTTTGGGATGAGGCCAAGCGCGCACTCGACGAGTTGACGATCACGGCTCCGGCACGCGGAACCATCACGACGAAGATGGTAGATGTTGGAGAAATGGTGGCGGCTGGTGCGCCCCTGCTGGAACTGGTGGATCTCGACAGCCTCTATCTCAAGGCCTATGTTCCGGAGGTGCTTATCGGCAAGATTCGGCTAAATTTGCCGGCCATGGTCTATACCGACGCGTTCCCCGATCAGCCGGTCGAAGCGCAGGTTCGCCACATTGCCTCCAAGGCGGAATTCACCCCCAAAGAGGTGCAGACCGCCGACGAGCGGGTCAAGTTGGTCTATGCCGTGAAACTGCGCCTGAAAGAGAACCCTGATCATCGACTCACCCCTGGTTTGCCGGCTGATGCGGTCATTCGGTGGAAAGAGGATGTGGCCTGGATGAAACCACAGTAAGACAACAAGCAAAGAACGGAAGAACAGGAGAGGAGGCGAGGGAGGAACCGCCTGTGCGCGAGAGAGGATCTCCTATTGTCGAGGTGACAGGTGTACGGAAATGCTACAACCATCGATGGGCCCTCGAGGGGGTCGATCTGGTGGTGGCAAGGGGAGAACTCTATGGGGTGATTGGTCCCGATGGATCGGGCAAGAGCAGCCTCCTCAAAGCGATCGCCGGGGTGCAAACGTTCGACTGCGGCAGCATCAAAGTGTTTGGGCTAACCGTCGCCTCGGAACAGGAAGCGGAGCGCATCAAGGCGAGAGTGGGATTTCTCCCCCAAGGGGTGGGAGCGAGCCTTTATCAAGAGTTGTCGGTCGAGGAAAATATCGATGTATTTGCCGATCTTCGCTCCATGCCGCTGGAGGTATTGGCCAAGCGCAAGGCATGGTTGCTCAATGTCACCAGGCTTGACCGCTTCCGTGACCGTTCCACCAAACACCTCTCAGGAGGCATGAAGCAGAAGCTCGGCCTGATCTGTGCGCTTATCCATGAGCCGGAGTTGGTGATCTTGGATGAACCGACGACCGGCATCGATCCTGTTTCCCGCCAGGAGCTCTGGGCGATTCTCTCAGAGTTGCTGTACGAGAAAGGCATGACGGCGCTCGTTTCCACATCATACATGGACGAGGCGGAGCGGTTTCATCGATTGTCGTTTCTCTCTAATGGGAAGGTCTTGATTGCTGGAACCCCTGAAGCCGTGCGAACGTCGGTGACGGGATTCGTGGCGACCTTCGAAACCACTGCACCGGCTAGCGCAGGGGTCCGTTTGAAACAGACATTCGGGCAGGTTGAAGCGGCCGGTCGGCGGGTTCGCGTTTTTGTCGGAATCGGCGATCGGGAGGAGGTGAGGCGGTCCATGGAGGTCATAGCGGGCGAGTTTGGTGGGTCGTCGATCGCCGTTGAGGAACCGGAATTGGAGGACGTCGTTGTTTCGTTGCTGGCTCGATCAGGAGGGGAAGAGCAGCGACCGGAGGTGAGCAGTCAGGGCGCGCTCTATGATCGTGAGGAAGTGGCGATGCAGGCCAACGGATTAACGAGGGACTTTGGAAACTTTCGCGCCGTTGATGGCGTGTCCTTTCGGGTGAGATCAGGGGAGGTCTTCGGCTTATTAGGTGCGAACGGAGCAGGCAAAACGACCGTGATCAAAATGCTCACGGGCCTTCTTGCTCCCACGGCAGGAACTGGGTTGGTCGCCGGAGTCGATATGAAGACGGCGGCTCGTTCCATCAGGGAGCGAATCGGCTACGTATCCCAAGCCTTCTCTCTCTACCTGGACTTGACGGTGGCGGAAAACATCCAGTTTTTTGCCGGCATTTATGGTCTCGATCGGCAGACTGCTGCTGCACGGGGGCGAGAGATTGTCGCCATGGCCGGGCTGTCCGGCTATGAAGCGCGGTTGGCCGGCCAATTGCCGATGGGGCTTCGCCAACGCCTTGCGCTCGGTTGCGCGTTGGTCCATGACCCCCGGGTATTGTTCCTTGACGAACCGACGGCAGGCGTTGATCCGTTGGGGCGCCGGCGATTTTGGGATCTGTTGGCGATGTTGGCGCGGGAACGAGGCGTAGCGATCTTGATCACCACCCATCACCTGAACGAAGCTGAACGGTGCGACAGACTGGCCCTCATGGACGCCGGCCGGATCGTGGCGGAAGGGACGCCGGAGGAGTTGAAACGCGAAGTCCGGCAAGAAGCCGGCGCCCTTTTCGAGGTCGTGGTGGATCAACCAAGCCGGGCGGTGGCGTGCTTACGGCGAAGCGGCTTTCCCAACGTGTCGCTCTATGGCGCCACGATCCGATTGCTGTGCGGCAATCCCGATGACGATCTGAGCCGCCTCCGCCGTGAGCTTGCTTACGGGGGAATCGGGGTGAGTTCGATAAGAGAACGGCCGTTAAGTCTGGAGGATGTGTTTGTGTACCGCATCAAGTCGCTTGAGCGACAGGCTCAGTCCTCCAGACAGCCGGTGAACGCGTGACGATCCGTCGCCTTGCCGCGGTCGCCAAGAAGGAATGGAAGGAGACAGTACGCAACCGGCTGTTTCTGCTGATGGCGTTCTTGCTCCCTCCTTTATGGATGGTCGTATTTGGGTACGGCCTCGTGTTGGATGTGGAGCGGGTGCCGTTCGCTGTCGTGGATCGGGACCGTTCGCCGTTGAGCCGCGACTATGTTTACCGGTTCATCGAGTCTCGCTATTTCGACTATCGAGGAACTATTCAAGATGAACGGGAGATCGAAGGTCTCTTAGGGAAGACGGCCATTCGCCTGGCAATCATCGTTTCCGAAGGGTTCCAAGGACGCTTGTCAGCGGGGCGGCCCACGACCGTCCAAATCCTGCTGGATGGCTCATTCCCGCTCCATGCCGATATCACCAAGAGCTATGTCCTGGCCATCAATCGGGCCTTTTCGAGAGACCTCCTGACCGATTTTTTGGTTCGCACCAGGGGAATGACCCGCGACGAGGCCTCCCGCCTTCTCGAGCCCGTGACGGTGGAAACTCGCTACCTCTACAACGAAGAGGTTCGAGGCACCTGGTCGATCGTGCCGGCTCTCATCATGTTCGCCCTCATGGTCTCACCACCGATCCTGACAGCCTTGGGGATGGTACGAGAAAAAGAAACCGGTTCAATCTACACGATGTACGGTTCCACGGCCAGCAAAGGCGACATTCTCTTGGGCAAACTCGCTCCCTACTGCGCCATTTCGATGATTAACGTCGTTGTGTTGTGGGCGACGGCCGTCTGGCTCTTTGACGTGCCGTTTAAAGGGAATGTTGTGGTGTTCTTTGTTGCGTCGGTCCTGTTTGTCTTGTGCAGCACCGGCATGGGGTTGGTGGTCTCCCTCCTGGTCCGGACCCAGATGGCCGCCTTGATCATCACCATCATCATCGCGATGGTGCCGACAATTTTGTATTCGGGCTTGTTGGTGCCGGTGTCGTCATTGGGGTTGGGAGCGCGGCTGCAAGCCCATGCCTTTCCGGCCATGTATTACACCGACGTGGTGCGAGCGAGCTTTCTCAAACGATTCAGTCTCCATACCCTGTGGCTGGATATCCTGGCACTGGCGGGCTTTGCCGGGGCGATTCTGCTCCTTGCGCATCGTCTTTTCACGAAACGACCGAACGCCTAGGCGAGTGTTAGAGCGGGCATGACAGAGGGGGTGACGTGAGAGGGCATGGACAGGGAACAATCAGTGCCGCTCGAGTGTGGGTGCTTCGTCTCTTGGTCATGACGAAGAAGGAATTGCTGCAATTGAGGCGCGATGGACCCTTATTGTTGTTTCTGATCTACTCGTTTTCTCTGTCGGTCTGCATCAGCGGCGTGGGCATCACGATGCAGGTCAAGAGTGCAAGCCTCGTGGTGCATGACGGTGACCGCAGCGAGTCGTCGCGCGAGTTGATCCGTCGCTTTCGCGAACCCACGTTTCGTTTCGAGGGAGAAGTGCCGGAGCTGCAGGTGGGGCTCGAACGGCTGAACCAGGGGGCGGCGATGTTGTTCTTGAGCATCCCGCCGCGATTTCATGAGGCTATTCGCGGAGGCGAGCCCATCGCGCTCCAATTGCAGGTGGATACGACGAATGCCGCACAAGCGCTGTCGGCCGCCTCGTACGTGGCCCGCATTGTGGGAGACGTGGCAACGGAGCTGGCGGCCGGCCGGATGGCCGCAATCTCGGGGGGGCGGGTTGATCTGCCAGTGGTCGAGAGTGCTCCCCGAGTCTGGTATAACCCCAATCAAGATGAAACCTGGTTTCAATCGATTGCGCACATCCTCCGCATGATCACATTGTTTGCGTTTCTCTTGCCGGCGGCGGCGCTCGTGCGGGAGAAGGAGCATGGGACGGTGGAGCAATTGCTGGTCGCGCCGGTCACGCCTCTCCACATGATGCTGTCAAAAGTCCTAGCGATGACGTTGGTGATTCTTGCCTCCACACTGTTTGCCGTGATGGTCATCATGAAGCCTTTCTTCGGCGTACCGATTAAGGGGAGCCTCGCCCTGTTTCTGGTACTGACGGCCCTGTACTGTGTGACCACTGCCGGTCTGGGCCTCTTTGCCGCCACGGTGACGAAGAACCAGGCCCAGATCGGCATGGTCTCGTTGCTGGTAATCTCGCCCATGTTTCTGTTGTCTGGCATCACCACGCCGTACGAGGCAATGCCCCCCTGGGTGCAGTCCATCATGGCGGTGTCGCCGCTCCGCTACTTCACTAAGATCGCGCATGGTATTTTGCTCAAGGGGGTCGGGCTTGATGTCCTCTGGGATGCCGTGGTGGCCATGGTGCTCTTAGGCGGAGTCTTATTTGGCCTGGGCATGTGGCGGTTTCACAAACAGTTCGCATAAAAGGATGATGAGAAGATGGTGCTCCCCTGGGTGGCTCGTTGTTTAGACCCCTCAAGCATCATGCTGATGAAAGATTTCCCATGTCGTTGCCGGAAGGTGGATGATGATGGATGGCCCATTGTTCAAGACGGTCGGCGCTGAGCAGCCATTGGTCGCGTATTTCTCGATGGAAATCGGTATTGATCCGGGCATGCCCACCTACGCGGGCGGTTTGGGAGTGTTGGCGGGGGATACGATCCGATCCGCCGCTGATCTGGAAATTCCTCTGGTGGCCGTGACGCTGTTGCATCGGCGGGGATATTTTTACCAACGATTGGATGAGCAGGGGTGGCAACGGGAAGAGCCGGTGGCCTGGCCGATCAATGATTTCTGCCATCCGATTTCGCAGCGTGTCACGGTTGAGATCGAAGGACGGACCGTGCAGGTGGGAGCCTGGCATATTCGGGTCCGAGGAGAAACAGGGGGAGAGGTTCCGGTCTACCTGCTGGACACCGATCTTCCCGAGAACGATCCATGGGATCGGACACTGACCGATATGCTGTACGGAGGCGATGACCGGTACCGCCTTTGCCAGGAGGTGGTGTTGGGATTCGGAGGCTATCGCCTGCTGCGGGCGCTGGGATACAACCACATTCGGCGATTTCATCTTAACGAAGGCCATGCAGCGTTGCTGGTGCTGGCACTGCTGGAAGAAAAGCTGGCCTCCCGCTCGTCCGAGCACGCGGTTCCCGCCGATCTGATTGACGCCGTTCGTGAACAGTGTGTGTTCACGACCCATACGCCGGTTCCCGCCGGTCATGATCAGTTTCCGCATGACTTGGCTCGTCGGGTGCTGGGTGACCGACGGTGTCTGTGGCTGGACGCCTGTCTCCAGGATCAAAGTCTGAACATGACCCGACTGGCGCTGCGCGGATCCCGGTTCATCAACGGGGTGGCGATGAAACATGGCGAGGTCTCCACCACTCTGTTCCCCGGCTATCCGATCCATTCAATTACGAACGGCGTGCACGCGGTGACCTGGGCCGCCCCTTCCTTCCAATCGCTGTTTGACCGACGGCTGCCCGATTGGCGGCGCGATCAACTCTCGCTCCGTTACGCGATTGGGATTCCGCTCGAAGAAATCTGGGACGCCCACCTCGCCGCCAAACGCGCCTTGATCGACTATGCGAACCGAGAAGCCAACGCCGGTTTCGATCGCGACGTGCTGACGATTGGCTGTGCCAGACGAGCGACGGCGTATAAACGAAGCACATTGATCTTTCACGACGTGAACCGGTTGGTCTCCATTGCCGAACGGACCGGCCCCCTTCAGCTCGTATTTGCCGGTAAGGCCCATCCGCGTGATCATGAGGGGAAACAGATGATTCGCCGCATCCACGAGATGCGTCAAACGTTACGCGACAAGATTGGAGTGATCTATCTACCCAATTACGACATGACCCTGGCTCGGCTGCTTTGCGCCGGATCGGATCTCTGGTTGAATACACCGCTCCCACCCCTCGAAGCGTCGGGCACCAGCGGGATGAAGGCGGCGATCAATGGGGTGCCCAGCCTGAGTGTGCTTGACGGTTGGTGGATCGAGGGGCACGTGGAGGATGTGACCGGCTGGTCAATTGGGGATCGGGAACCAGGGAAGGAACAAAATCAGGATCTGGACGCGATCCACGCGGCAGAACTGTACCGAAAACTCGACGAAAAAATTTTGCCCCTGTTTTATGGAAAACGGGATCGATTCCTTGAAATCATGCGCCATGCGATCGCGCTCAACGGCGGCTTTTTCAATACGCAGCGCATGGTCTCACAATACCTCCACAAAGCGTATCGACTGGCAGGAGAATATGCCCGTCGCGGGTGACGGTTGACAAGACCGCACGGCAATGCCGGAAACGAGGGATGGTGAGCGGAATGATGAGCGAAGAGAACGGGCGAAGACAGCAAGATAGACAAGCGAACGGAAATCTATCCCATCGGAGGGGCGCAACGTCCATGAAGAACTCACTGTCAGCGGACTTCCTCGAAAAACTCGATGCCTACTGGCGAGCGGCCAACTATCTGTCGGTTGGCCAAATTTATCTCTACGATAATCCGCTGCTCCGGAAGCCCTTGACGCGAGACCACATCAAGCCGCGGCTGTTGGGTCATTGGGGGACGACCCCGGGGCTGAATTTTATCTATGTCCATCTCAATCGCATCATCAAGCAGTATGATCTCAACATGATTTACATCACCGGACCTGGTCACGGAGGGCCGGCACTGGTTGCGAATGCCTATCTGGAGGGGACCTATAGCGAGGTCTATCCGAACGTCTCGCAGGATGAGCAAGGTATGAAACGGCTGTTCAAACAGTTCTCATTTCCCGGCGGCATTCCCAGTCATGTCGCGCCGGAAACACCCGGCTCCATCCATGAAGGAGGCGAATTGGGCTACGCCCTCTCCCATGCCTATGGCGCCGCGTTCGACAATCCTGATCTGATCGTCGCCTGCGTCGTGGGAGATGGTGAGGCGGAGACCGGTCCCTTGGCCACAAGCTGGCACTCGAACAAATTTTTGAACCCGGTCACGGACGGCGTGGTGTTGCCCATTCTCCATCTCAACGGTTACAAGATCGCCAACCCGACGATCCTGGCTCGAATCAGCCGTGATGAGCTGGAACAATTGCTACGAGGCTATGGCCATCACCCCTATTTTGTCGAAGGCAGTGATCCTCGAACGATGCACCGCTTGATGGCTGAAACACTCGATGTGGTGGTGGAAGAGATTCAGAAGATCAAGCGGGATGCTCAAGTCAATGGGGCCGTCCGACGACCTGTCTGGCCTATGATCGTGCTCCGTACCCCCAAGGGCTGGACCTGCCCGGCCGAGATCGACGGGAAGCGGGTGGAAGATTATTGGCGCTCTCATCAAGTCCCGATGGGAGACATGGACAAGGCTGCGCATATCAAAATTCTTGAACGGTGGATGAAAAGTTACAAGCCTGAGGAGTTGTTCGATGAGACTGGCCGATTGAAGTCTGAGCTGGCCGAGCTGGCGCCCAAGGGGGAACGCCGCATGAGTGCCAATCCGCATGCGAACGGTGGGTTGTTGTTGAAAGACCTCCGTCTGCCTGATTTTCGAGACTATGCTGTGCCGGTGAAGGAGCCGGGTGCCGTCGATGCGGAAGCCACGCGCGTCATGGGGCAGTTTTTACGTGACACGATGAAGCTCAATCTGGACCAGCGAAACTTTCGGCTCTTCAGCCCCGACGAAAACAACTCGAATCGTTGGCAGGATGTCTTGCAAGTCACGGGGCGCACGTGGATGGCGGATCGGTATCCCCATGACGACAGTTTGTCGCCCGATGGTCGAGTGATGGAAATGTTGAGCGAGCATCAATGTCAGGGATGGCTGGAAGGCTATCTGCTCACGGGCCGGCACGGGTTCTTCTCCTGCTATGAGGCGTTCATCCATATTGTGGATTCGATGTTTAACCAACATGCCAAATGGTTGAAGGTTTGTAACTCCATTCCATGGAGGCGGCCGATCGCGTCCCTCAACTATTTGTTGTCCTCCCACGTCTGGCGGCAGGATCACAACGGGTTCAGCCATCAAGACCCCGGCTTCATCGATCATGTTGTGAACAAAAAGGCCGAGGTGATCCGCGTGTACCTGCCGCCGGACGCCAACACCTTGCTCTATGTGACCGACAAGTGTTTGCGCAGCCGGAATCTCGTGAACGTCATCGTGGCCGGAAAGCAGCTGGCGCCCCAATGGCTCGACATGGACGCCGCGGTCAAACATGGGACGGCGGGGATCGGCATCTGGGGTTGGGCTAGCAATGATCAGGAAGGCGAACCGGACGTGGTCATGGCCTGTTGCGGAGACATTCCTACAGTAGAGACCCTAGCGGCGGTGTCGTTGCTACGGATCTATCTGCCCGAGGTGAAAGTGCGAGTGATCAACGTGATTGATCTGATGAAGCTCCAGCCGCCCGGCGAGCATCCGAACGGATTGTCCGACAAAGAGTTTGATACCTTGTTCACGACCGACAAACCGATCATCTTCGCCTTTCATGGGTATCCCTGGCTGATTCATCGATTGACCTATCGACGGACCAATCACAAGAACCTGCATGTGCGAGGCTACAAGGAGGAAGGGACGACTACGACGCCGTTTGACATGACGGTCATGAACGATCTGGATCGATTTCATCTCGTCGCCGACGTGATCGATCGGATCCCCTTGCGCGGCTCACGGGCGGCCTACGTCAAACAGGCCCTGCGGGACAAACGCATTGAACATAAGGAATACATCGCCAAGTACGGAGAAGACATGCCGGAGATCAGAAACTGGCGATGGAGCGCGGGACGGAAGCAGGCGGGACGGCGTCGTACAAGGTAGGGTGGACAGGATCACGAGACGAGACGCCATGCTCCCAAGGAGCGCAGGAGCGCAAGGCTCGTTGGAGCGAGACGAAAACGACTCAGAGAGCGTGCAGCCAGTCAGTGGACAAGATGGATGATGCCACCGGGGTCGTCGTCTCCCCGATGCAGAGGACAATAGAATCGGTAACAGGTGGACCCGTCCCGACAGAATGGCTCCGTCTCACGATCACTCTCGACCGGCGCGAAACGGATCACGACCTCCATCGTTTCCCCGGGCGCCACTGTGGCCCGGAGCGGCCTTGTGAGGGGAGAACCATCCTGATCGATGATCTCTTCGAGCAAGCCTGGAGCTTCAAACGCGTGGGTTCTCTCGGTCGGATTGTTCAGAATGAAAATCAGCTCTTCGCCCCCATCGTTTGGTTGACGGATCGTCACCTCCTGAGGAGCCCACGCCGCCTGCTGACTTTCCATCTCATAGGCGTTGAAGCGGACGGTTTCGGCCTGTCCTACGCTCCCATTGAATGGGAATGGCATCCCGGCAGTCAGGACACATGCCGCCCCCCCGATCAGGAGAATGGTTCTGCCTCTCATGGCAAGCCCCTGCTCTTGTGATGAGCGTCCGAATCAAACAACCCTATAGGCACAGTGTACACCTTTTACCGGCCGAATTCTCGGCTGAGTCGTCGCTATATGAGGCGCACAAGTGAAGGACAGTGTCCTTTCCTTCTTGGGTTGAAGGTGGTTTTCCTCTGAGCCAGGTTGAGCATCTTGCATGCCAACGAAAAACGAACGTTCGCCCTCTCAGATGAGCAAAGTCCCATTCTTCCGGTCTTCCGGGGAGGAGTTTATCGAAAAATCCTGTAAGCAAGCTGTGGCAATGAGCGACAGACCGGTTCATCCTACTGTTCCAAAATATCTCTTGCCGCGAGGTTGTTTGTCTCAACAGGTCTGTTGGATGGAATGAGAGAAACCGTTCGGCGATGGCATCTCATCTGCAAGGGTATTATTCGCCAGGCCGTATGAGCTCTCTGGATGATTTCAAACGGCGACGTCTTTTCTCACCCAACGGATGCGAATAGTCAAAGGGGAGATCCGAGAAGACGATGAGCGCAATAGCCATGCAAATCGGCGTGCCGAGGGAAACCGCTCCAGGCGAGACGTTGGTCGCGCTGGTGCCCTCCCATGTTCCCCTGCTCGTGAAGATGGGATTTGAGGTAGCGATCGAATCCGGCGCGGGAGAGGCGGCGGGGTTCGAGGATGACGCGTACCGATCGGTGGGAGCGCGCGTGGTCGCGGTCCGGGGGGAGTTATACGGCGTGGCGCGGGTGATCCTTCAAGTGAGGACTCCCGGTGCCAATCGGGAAAAGGGCCGTGATGATCTGGCCTTCCTCCGGCCTGGTCACCTCGTCATCGGATTGGCCGATCCCTTGGGAAACCCTCGTGCCTTGCGGGAATTGGCGGCGACTGGCGCAACCCTGTTGGCGTTGGAGTTGATGCCAAGGACCTCGCGCGCGCAGAGCATGGACGTCCTGTCGTCTTTGGCGACGGTGGCCGGGTACAAGGCGGCGCTGCTGGCGGCCGGGGCGTCGCCCAAGTTGTTCCCGATGCTCACGACCGCGGCTGGGACGATCCCGCCGGCCCGTGTGTTAGTAATTGGTGCGGGGGTAGCCGGTCTGCAGGCGATTGCGACGGCACGCCGCTTGGGGGCGGCAGTCTCGGCATACGACGTGCGGCCGAGCGCCAAGGAAGACATTCGCAGCGTCGGGGCCAAGGTCGTCGAGCTTCCGATCGATATGCGCGACGTGGAAGGGGCGAGCGGCTATGCCAAGACGTTGGACGAGGAGACCTATAGGCAGCAACGGATTGGATTGGCTCCGGTGGTGGAGGCCAGCGACGTGGTCATCACGACGGCCTCGGTGCCGGGTCGCAAGGCACCGATCCTGATCACGGAGGAGATGATCCAGCGGATGGGCCGAGGGGCCGTGGTGGTGGACGTGGCAGCGGATCGAGGGGGGAATTGCGAAATGACCCGTCCGAACGAGACGGTGGTCCATCGCGGCGTGACCGTACTGGGCCCCACCAATCTGCCTGCCCTCGTTCCCACGCATGCCAGCCAGCTCTATGGGAAGAATCTCGTCAATCTGTTGCAGTATCTGCTGCCTCGGCTTGGCCAGGAAGGCGACATTGGTCCGACGGCTGATGATGAAATCGTGAAGCAGATCCTCGTGACGCGAGGCGGCGATGTCGTGCATCAGCAGGTGAACACGTTGCTGGAAGCAAGCTGAGAGGAAATGACAAGCCGCGGCGGACGGAACCTTGTTCGCCGACAAGCGCCGTTTCCGGTCTGTTGAGGTCCGTGAGATCCGACGAGATTTGGACGAGTTTTGGATAGAAAACGCCGGAGGAGAACAAGATGGATACCTTTATCGCGGGCTTGACGGTGTTCGTGCTGGCGTTGTTCGCCGGATTTGAGATCATCACCAAGGTGCCGCCCACGCTCCACACGCCTCTTATGTCGGGCGCCAACGCCATCTCCGGCATCACGATCGTCGGTGCCCTATTGGCGGCCGGATCGGAGCGGGACCCTGTCTCGAACTGGCTGGGGTTGGCCGCCCTGCTCTTCGCGACGATCAACGTCGTGGGCGGTTTTCTCGTGACCCATCGGATGTTGAGGATGTTTCGAGGACAAGCGCGACACGACCAATGAATCCGGCCCTCATCAATCTGGGTTATCTGGTCGCGTCGGCCCTCTTTATCGCCGGGCTGAAGGGGCTGGCGCATCCGAGGAGTGCGCCGCGCGGCAACGTGATGGGCGCCACGGGCATGTTGATCGCCGTGGGGCTGACGTTGCTCGACCGGCGCATCGTGAATATGCAGTCCATCGTCGTGGTGCTGGCGCTGGGGGCCGTCATCGGCGCAACCTTGGCGGTGAAGATCCGCATGACCGCCATGCCCCAGTTGGTGGCGTTGCTCAACGGGTTGGGAGGCGGCGCCTCCGTCTTCGTGGCGGGCGTCGGCCTGTTGGAGGTCCGAAACGCGGAGGTTTCCGCGCTGCATCATTTCACCGTGGCCGCGGTGATTTCCGGGATCGTCGGCGCCGTAACCTTTTGGGGGAGTGTGATCGCCTTCGCCAAGTTGCAAGAGCTGATCGCGGACGAGTCGGTTCGGGTTCCCGGCCAACAGTTTGTCACATTCGCCTTGGCGGCAGCGGCCGCAGGACTCGGACTCTGGCTGGTGCTCGTTCCGGCTCCGTATGCGGTCTATTGGTTTGTCGTCGTCGTGTCGTCGCTGCTCGGGCTCTTACTGGTGCTGCCGGTGGGCGGGGCGGACATGCCGGTCGTCATCGCGCTGCTTAATTCCTGTTCAGGCTTGGCGGCATCGGCGACGGGATTTGTGTTGGATAACAATGTGCTCATCATCGCCGGTTCGCTCGTGGGGGCGTCGGGCTTTATCCTCACACAGATCATGTGCCGGGCCATGAATCGTTCACTGCTCGATGTCCTGGCGGGGATCACGCCGTCCGAGCCTCGCGATGGAAAGGCCGACGACATCTACAAAGGACGGGTCAAGGCCGGCTCGCCGGAGGAAGTCGCCCTCTTGTTTGACGCCGCGCGCCGGGTTGTGATCGTGCCTGGATTCGGGATGGCCGTGTCTCAAGCGCAACATGCGGTGGCGCAGCTCGCGGCTCTGTTGCGGGCTCGCGGCGTGGAGGTGGAATTCGCCATCCATCCGGTCGCCGGCCGCATGCCGGGCCATATGAACGTCCTGCTGGCGGAGGCCAACGTGCCCTACGAGCTGCTGAAAGATCTCGATGAAAGCAACGCGTCATTTGATCGGACGGATGTCGCCCTCGTGATCGGCGCCAATGACGTGGTGAATCCGATCGCGCGGACTGACGCAGCCAACCCGATCGCCGGCATGCCGATCCTCGATGTGGACAAGTCGGCGGCGGTCGTCGTCGTCAAGCGAAGCCTGAGCCCGGGTTTTGCGGGGATTCCCAATCCCCTCTTTGCGAACGACAAGACGATCATGCTGTTCGGGGACGCGCGGGACATGGTACAAGCCATCGTGAAGGCCTTGAAGGAAGTGTGAGCGAGTTCGAGAAATCAGAGAGTCCTCCTGTCCCATTTCAGACCGTTTCTCTTTGATCATGCCGCGATCCAGACACATCAGTCCTTGTCTCTTGCTCCCGACGGATTTCCAACAGCCGGCGCGACGGGCTTTCAAGTATGGACTCGCCTTGGCCCGGTTGCTCCAAACCAGACTGAAACTGCTCCATGTCATCAAGCTGCCATCCGATGACGAGGGCCTGCCCCCGGACACCCGCTACGCGCGCATGATGCGGACGTCGGCCCTGCTCGAACTGGGGCGCTTAGCGCGGCTGGCAAAGGACGCGGGGGTCGAGGCCGAGCCGATCGTCGATTTCGGCGTGCCGGACGAATGTATCCTGCGCCGTCTCCGGCAGGAGCGGGCCAAGTTGCTGGTCATGGGCACCGAGGGGCGAACCGGGTGGGATCGTTTGCGTTTGGGCAGCACCGCGCAGATGTTGGTCCGTCGGGCGGATTGCCCGGTATTGGCCGTCCACGGCGGCGTGGCGGGGGACGCCGTCCGGCAGCCCGCGCGCGTGAAATTGAGCCGGATCGTGTTGGGTACCGATTTCTCATCCTGCGCCCGGCAGGCCCAGCGGGTCGTGTCGCGGTTGGCCCAACTCACGGATGCCAGGGTGCTGGTCGTGCATGCTCACTCGATGGAGGATGACATCCAGCATGGACGCCGGCGGTTGGATCGGCTGATTCAGGCTCTTCGAGACCGAGGCGTTCAGGCAGAAGGGATCTGCAGAGTGGGCCATCCGGTCGAGACGATTGTGGAGGAGGCCGGCCGATGGGAAGCAGACATCGTCGTGGTCGGCACGCAGGGCCGCCGAGGGTTGTCCCGCCTCATGTTGGGCAGTGTCGCGGAAGGAGTCTTGAGACGGGCCGGTTGCCCGGTGCTGGTGGTCAGGTCCGCCGAAACGCTGCTCAACGAGGGTGATCGTTAGGAAGGGTTCAGCAGGACGGGGGCAGCGGCCGATGGACGTCACGATCGAACAGCTTCTGCTCGGCGCATCCGTCTTGTTGTTGCTGAGCGTCCTGTCCAGCACGGCATCGGGTCGATTGGGTGTGCCGGCGCTGTTGCTGTTTTTGGCCATCGGCATGTTGGCCGGCTCCGACGGTCCCGGCGGCATTCACTTTGACAATCCCTTCCTGGCGCAATCGATCGGAGTTCTCGCGCTAGCGTTCATTTTGTTTGCCGGCGGGTTGGATACTGACTGGGTCGTCGTTCGATCGCAGCTTGGGCGAGGCGTGGCGCTCTCCACCGTCGGCGTGGCGATCACGGCCGGGCTGATCGGTCTGTTCGCCACGACGGTCGTCGGGTTTTCATGGTTGGAGGGACTGCTGATCGGCGCCATTGTCTCCTCCACTGATGCCGCCGCGGTATTCGCCGTGATGCGATCGCGGTCGGTCAGACTGCGCGATCCGTTGAAGCCGTTGCTCGAACTCGAATCGGGCAGCAATGACCCGATGGCGGTGTTCCTCACGATCGGACTGATCAGCTTGATGACGGGGGCGTCGACGTCGGTGATCGATCTGGTTCCCCTGTTCGTTCGGCAAATGGTCGTCGGCGCGGCGATCGGGTATGGGACCGGCAAACTGATGGTGGAGCTGGTCAATCGATTGCGATTGGAATATGAGGGGCTGTATCCGGTGCTCACCCTGTCCTTGGTCCTGCTGACCTACAGCGGCAGCGCCTGGCTGGGAGGAAACGGATTTCTGGCGGTCTATCTGGCCGGGCTGATCATGGGGAGCCGGGACTTTCTCCACAAACGCAGCCTGTTGCGGTTTCATGACGGGCTTGCCTGGTTGATGCAGATTGCGATGTTTCTGGTGCTCGGTCTGCAGGTCTTCCCCTCGCAACTCCTGTCGGTCGCGGGGATCGGACTCTTCTTTGCGCTGTTCTTGATGGTGTGCGCCAGGCCCGTCGCCGTCTTTCTGACCTTGGCGTTCACGAGGCTCACCGTGAGAGAGAAGACCATGATCGCGTGGGTCGGCTTGCGGGGAGCCGTGCCGATCATTCTCGCCACCTTCCCGCTCTTGGCCGGCATTCCGCAGGCCCCGATGATGTTCAACCTTGTGTTCTTCATCGTCTTGACTTCCGTGCTGCTCCAAGGCACATCCATTCCTTTGGTCGCCCGCTGGCTTCAGGTTGATGTTCCTCTTGAGCGATCCGCCGAGATCGCCGCCATCCCCGACAGGCCGATCGATCTCAGAAACGGGCTGATCGAGATGACGATCGCCCCCACCTCCGCACAGTCGGCAAGCGGCTCCTTGATCTCGGTTTGCCCAAAGAGGCGTTCATCATCCTGATCGGAAGGAAAGGCCGGTGCTTTGTTCCGGACGGCAACACCGTGCTGGAGGCCGGTGATGTGCTTTTGGTGTCCGCCGATCACGAGTCGTCCGCCCGGCTTCGCGATATTCTCAAGGGCGCCGGGCAAGACCGATAGGACCAACGCCTGCGCATCTACGCATGGCGCCGTGAGGCATCGCTCCAATTTGCTCTGATCGCGCCCGATTGAGCCGAGAGCTTGCATTCCCCAAACGATGCCGTTAAGAACGTTTCCCGGCAGAGCCATTCGTGCATCGGAAAACGGATGAGAACCGTACAATGACGCTCGGCAAGGAGTCGGTCGGATCGCTCATCCCAACTTTGAACAGCCGCCGCCCGTCCCAAATGGACAGGCCTTACAATTCGTACTTGCGCGTTAGCCCCGGTTCGGACGACCCTCATGAGGAAAGTGAACGGGATCGGGAGTCTTGCGCGACCCCGTCGCGATGGGAAAATGGGGCGGCGCCGGCCGTGAGGGCTTCAGTCATGAACACCGTGGCGTTCCCTTGTCAGAAGAAGAGGTGTGAGCCGTGCCGTTGATTTACACGCTCACGATCCTGATTTGCCTGGCGGCGCTGTTCGGCTACGTGAACCATCGGCTGCTCAAACTGCCGATGACCATCGGGCTGATGGCGGTGGCGCTGGGGTGTTCGTTGAGTTTGCTGGCGTTGGGGAAATTGGGGTTCGGCGTCGGAGCCGAGGCGCAGCGGCTCATCAGCGCCGTCGATTTCAACGAAACGCTGATGCACGGGATGTTGGGGTTTTTGTTGTTCGCCGGCGCGCTGCACGTCAAATTGGAGGAACTGCTCGATCTCAAGTGGGTGATCGGCACCTTGGCGACGGTCGGGACGCTGCTCTCCAGCGCGATCATCGGCCTGCTGGGCTACGTGGTGTTCGATTGGGTCGGCCTGCCGCTGCCCTTTCTCTATTGCCTGTTGTTCGGCGCCTTGATCTCGCCCACCGATCCGATCGCCGTCATGGGGGTGCTCCGTCAGGCCCGCCTGCCCAAGGCGCTGGAGATGAAGATCGTCGGAGAGTCGCTCTTCAACGACGGCGTCGGCGTGGTGATCTTTCTGGTCCTCTTGAATCTCCTGCCCAGAGAAACGGTTCACGCCGCCGACATCATGTGGCTGTTCGTGGAGGAGGCGATCGGCGGCGCGGCGTTGGGGCTGGCTCTGGGCTACATCGCCTATCGGATGCTCCGCTCCGTGGACCATGATCAGGTGGAGATCCTCATCACGTTGGCGTTGGTCATGGGCGGTTTCGCGTTGGCGGATCTGTTGCACACGTCCGGTCCGATCGCGGTGGTCGTGGCCGGCCTGCTGATCGGGAACTACGGGCGACAGTGGGCCATGTCCGAGACAACGAGGGAACGGCTCGACAGTTTCTGGGAGTTGCTGGATGAGTTGTTAAACGCCGTCTTGTTCGTGCTGATCGGCCTGGAGGTGCTCGCGCTGAGTTTTCAACGGTCCTATCTGATCGCCGGGCTCATCGCCGTGCCGCTGGTGCTGGCGGCGCGCTGGATCACCGTGCTGTTGCAGGTGGGAGGGTTTAGTCTCGTTCGCGAGTTCAGCGACAAGACAGTGAGGATTTTGACGTGGGGTGGGTTGCGCGGGGGCATTTCCGTCGCGCTGGCCCTCTCCTTGCCCTCCGGTCCGGAGCGGGACGCCGTGGTGACGATCACCTATGTCGTCGTGGTGTTTTCCATTCTTGTGCAGGGGCTGACAATCAGTCGGGTGGTGGGAGGGTCGGAGGGTTCGTCAACCGCGACGACATCCCCAACGTGAGAACGGAGTCTCAAGGAGGAGATATGACGCAAGAAGCATGGGTCGCACAGTTGATCGAGCGATCGATTCAATGGGGAATGAGCTCGGGTATTCGCGCGGTGCTGATCTGTCTCGGAATGCTCTTTCTGCTCGCGGTCATCAGGCAGGCCTTGGCCCGTGTCCGGCGGCTGCTCGAGGGGGCGTTGCCGACTCCGGCTCAGCGCCAGCGGGCCGAAACCCTGACCCAGGTGCTCCGCGACGTGGCCCGTGTGTTCGTCGTCGCCGTCGGGACCATGATGGTGCTGTCGGAAATCGGCATCGATCTGAAGCCGCTCTTGGCCGCCGCCGGCCTGGGCGGATTGGCGATCGGCTTCGGCGCTCAGAGTCTGGTGAAGGACGTGATTTCCGGATTTTTTATCCTTTTGGAGGATTCCATCGCCGTGGGCGACGTCGTGGAGATCGCCGGCGTCAGCGGCCTTGTGGAGGAAGTCAAATTACGGTCGATCCGATTGCGCGACGTGTCCGGCAGCGTCCACGTGGTTCCGAACGGGATCGTGGATCGGGTCAAGAACATGACAAAAGGGTTTTCGTTTTACGTCTTTGACGTCGGGGTCGCCTACAAGGAGGACGTCGATCGCGTGATGGCCGTGCTGGTTGAAATCGCCGAGGAGCTGCGGGCCGACCCATTGTATGCGGAGGACATTCTGGAACCGTTGGAAATGCTCGGCGTCGATCGTTTTGACGATTCCGCCGTGATCATCCGGTGCCGGATCAAGACCATGCCCAGTAAACAATGGCGGGTCGGACGCGAAATGAATCGGCGGATCAAGAAGACGTTCGATGCCAAGGGGATCGAGATTCCATTTCCCCATCGGACCCTCTACTGGGGAGAGGGGCAGGCGCCGCCGGCGATCGTTCGGACGGGAGCCTAGTTGTCGCAAGAAGGTTCCAGGCCCGATCCATCGGTATCGGCGCGGTGTCGGCGGATGGAGACGCCTGTCACAGCTCGGAATTGGCCAGCCCTTGCGCGATGGCGTAGCGCATCAATTCCGCGGTGGAGTGAAAGCCCAGTTCCTCCATCAGGCGGGCCTTGTGAAACTCGACCGTCTTGACCGAGATGTTGAGCAGGGCGGCGATCTCCTTGGTCGCTTTTCCCTCCCCGATCAACTGCAACACTTCGCGTTGGCGCGGAGTGAGATCGGCGGGAGATCCCTTGATGGGAAGCGTCGACGGATCGTCCGGTTTGAGAGCCCTTTCCAACACCGGTTTGGCGATCGCGGGAGTCAGATAGTGTTGGCCTCGCAGGACGGCCTCGATGGCCAACGGCAGTTCCATCGGAGCCGATCGTTTCAGGAGGTAACCGCTTGCGCCGGCTTGAAAGGCCTCGGTCGCGTAGGTGGGGCTGGTCTGCATGGTCAGAAAAATGAGCTTGGTGTCGGGACACAGTTTGCGAATCTGGCGCGCGGCGTCGATGCCGTTCAACAGCGGCATGGCGATGTCCAACAGAATCAAGTCCGGTTCGAGGCGCTGAGCCGCCTCAATGAGCGAGCGGCCGTCTTCGACGGTCCCCACGACTTCGCAAGAATCTTCGACCAAGCGGCGTAATCCGGCCAGCACCAGTGCGTGATCATCGGCCAACAGCACCCGCGGTTTTTTCATCGAGTCTCCTCCTTGACGTCTTGTTCCTCAGGCATGGCGGGCGGCCCCGCGATCGGCTTGCTGGCCGTTTCCTCTTGGCACGCATCCTGGGGCGCTGCGTCGGGCAGCGGGACCCAGGCATGGATTTCCGTCCCCTTTCCCGGTTGAGTGCGGAGACGGAAGGTGCCCTTCATGAGGCGAATCCGCTCTTCCATGCTGATGAGCCCCAAGCCTGCATGTCGAACGTCTCCCGATTTGTACACGAAACCTTTTCCATTGTCTCGAACACAGACCCCGACGCCCTTGGCCGTGCCGAGCAGCGCGACCAAGACGTCCGAGGCCGCCGCGTGTTTCTGCACGTTCTGCAACCCTTCTTGCGCCACGCGATACAGGCAGGTGGCGACGTCCAGCGGAATAGTTTGCGGGATTCCCCGCTTGATGTATCGCACCGCCAAGCCGGTGCGCCGGCGGAATTCATCGACGAGATCGCGGATCGCCGCCTCCAATCCCAAGTGTTCAAGCAGCGAGGGGTGCAGGCGATAGGCAAAGTTATGGACGTCGTCGGCCAGTTGTCCGGCCGTCTCTTGGACCGTTCGCAAGCGGGCCTGCAACTGTGGATCAGAAGGGCACGCCCGCACGAGCGAGCCCAAATCGACGGCCAACGCGGCCAGCCGCTGTGTCACATCGTCGTGTAATTCGCGAGCGATCCGTTGTCGCTCGTGCTCTTGAGCGGTGAGCAGTTTCGCGGTCAACTCCTCGAATTGGAGGTTCTGCCGGCGGAGCGTCTCTTCCGCCTGCTTCCGCTCGGTGATGTCTTTCTCCGATCCGACCAGACGAACGGCCAGGCCCGTTGCATCCCGAAGCGCGATGCCTCGGTCCAGGACCCAGATCCAGCGTCCGTCGCGTCGACGAATGCGATATTCCTCGCTGAACTCCGGCCGGTTGCCGGACAGGTATTCATCCAGATGGCCAAGGACACGGGGGCGGTCGTCCGGATGGATCCGCTCCGACCACTGGGTGGGCGACTCATCATCGTCTTGATTGGAAAACCCGTGCATTGTCTTCCAGTGCGGCGTATAGACGACTCGGTTGGTCGTCAAGTCCCAATCGTACACGCCGTCGTGCGTCGCCTGCGTGACAAGCTCCCACCGATCAAGGGCGGCTTGGAGCTGTTCGGTCCGGCGGGCAATGCGGGATTCCAATTGTTCATTGATAACGAGCAAGGCCTGTTCCGCCTGCTGGCGCTGGGCGATCTCCTGCTGAAGCGTCGTTTTTGTGCGTTCCAACTCGGCGGTACGTTGCGCGAAGAGTTTTCCTCCCCACAGTGCCGACCAAAGAGCAACAAAACTGATAGTGCGATTGACGATCGACCACGAGACGGGACCACCGGGCGGAGAGACGAAGAGGCCCACCACCATCAGCCCCGAGCAAAGAACTCCCATGATACAGGCAAATCGCCAACCTTTAAGCCAGAGGCCGGCCAGGCAGATTGGGATGTACAACATCGAAACGGAGAAGCCGAGCGGGATGAACCAGTCCAGGACAAAGACCGCGAAGACGGCAAGGTAGAGCAGCAGCGGCGCCCACAGATCGAGTCCCGCCGTCATCGAGGACTGTTCCGTTGGGCGCGGATCTATCCGGTCTCCGTAATCGCTGGCGCGGGATTCCACGAGGGGCGATCATAGGCTTCGGTCTCAACTCTCGCAAGGGTTAAGATGGCCCCACCAGCCGCACGAACGCTCTTCCGGTAATCTTTTTGTTTCGTTCCATGTCAATCCCTAGTCGCCCTAGTCGGAGGGCAATGGCAACGTCGCTGGTGAGATTGACGGCCTTCGCTCGGAGGAGACAAGGCTTATCGGATCTGAAACATGCCAGGAAAAATTCGGACGCACTTCAGGGTATCTCCTAGTAGTGGGAGGCGAGCACGTTCGGTACGGTGCGACTTCATGCCATATCGATGTGAAGGGGAAAGGAATCTCCAACAGAGAGATCGTAACTGATGCCCGTACCAGACTGAGGGAGCGGTCGTCTCTTGAGTCGGATTGAGAAACGCAACGGGACTTGTCCCCGTTGTCAAGGATTCATGGTGCCGATCAGCCTTGATGGTTCCGATGAAACTACGGGGCTGTGGCTTGGCTCATCGGGCTGGCGGTGCGTCAATTGCGGCGAGCGGATCGATCCGCTGATTCTGGAAAACCGTCGAATTTTTCTGTCGAACTGCTGACAAGGGGCTGCCCTTAACAGCCGATACAGCGTCGTGAACACTCCTCCTGTGCCGTGGCATTTGGCGACAATGGGAACGGCATTCCTGTCGCGGTGTGCCACAGGCTGAACCTTCTTCCCTTTCGGAGATGACATAAGAACTTTCACATCGAGACTGAATGTCAATTCGGCCTCATCCGGCTGTGTGATCTGGCATCAGGCTTGCGGCTTTTGGTTTATGCCATTGTTGGAAAAAGATGGATGTGTCGTTGGAACGGGGCATGGTGAGTCGGCAAAGGGTGGAGCCTGGGCATTTGAGGCTGGAGGAGTGTCGCTCCCCCAGCCCTCTTTACTGGTTGAAGGGTCTAATGTGAACCAACGTGCAAAGGAATGAAGGTCAACACCCGGCCAAACATTGGAATTGGGCAAGCCACGCTCGATCCGATCGGGACGGTCGCGGAAGTCAACGGGCCCGTCGTCGACGTGGCCTGTACGCGACTGCCCCCGTTACATCGGGCGTTGCACGTGGCCACCGATGGGAAACGATACACCCTCGAAGTGTATCGCTACCTTGACCGAAACTGCGTGCGCGCCATTGCGCTCCAGCACACGGGAGGGCTCCAGCGGGGCAATCCCGTGTTCGATAGCGGCGCTCCCTTGAGCGTCCCGGTCTCGTCCCGTTGTCTTGGCCGATTGCTGGATGTGTTCGGTGATCCCTTAGATGGAGGGAACGCGCTGGACTGGGATGAGCGGCGCAGCATCTTGATCGCGCCAACTCCCCTGCGCGAAACCACGAGCGCCACCGGCATTCTGGAGACGGGCATCAAGGTGATCGATCTGCTCTGCCCCTTCGCCAAGGGCGGCAAGACGGGCCTGTTTGCGGGGGCCGGACTTGGCAAGACCGTGTTGCTGACCGAGTTCATGCATGCGGTCATCATGCTTCATCAGGGCGTGTCGGTCTTTGCCGGCATTGGAGAGCGGATCCGCGAGGGGCACGAACTGTGGCATGAGATGCGAAAGGCCGGGGTGATGCCCCAGACCGTCATGGTGTTCGGTCAGATGGATGAATCGCCGGGCATTCGATTTCGAGTCGGACTGACGGCCCTCACCTACGCGGAATACCTCCGCGACACGTTGGGAAAAGAAGTCTTGTTCCTCGTGGACAACGTCTTCCGCTTCGTCCAAGCTGGCAGCGAGATCTCAGGTCTGCTTGGGCGGATGTCGGCGACGGTCGGCTATCAACCGACGCTGCTGACGGAGGTAGCCGAGCTCCAGGATCGTATCGCCTCGACGACGAAGGGAACCATCACCTCCGTCCAGGCCGTCTATGTGCCGGCCGACGACATGACCGACCCGGCCGTGGCCGCGATCTTGAGTCATCTGGACACGACCGTGATTTTGACGCGGACGCAAGCGGCCAAGGGACTCTACCCTGCGATCGATCCGCTGCGCTCCTCGAGCAGGCTGATGGATCCCCATATCCTGGGGGAGCGGCATTACCGAGTCGCCCAGGAGGTCCGTCACCACTTGGCTCGCTACCGGGAGCTTGAGGACATCATC